>JAJXWW010000173.1 GCA_021781415.1 Planctomycetota bacterium | reverse complement strand
GTGATTCACCACAAAGCCTATACAGAACGTCTAAAATACGGTTCGACCACTCTCTATTTTAGTGCCTCGTCGTCTCGTCGTCTCCGAATTCTGCCCGAATCGCACGCACGGCGAACGCTCTCGTAGAGTATCGAGCCAAAAATTCGGCGACCGAGGGTTCTTTTAGTCGTTTCCACCCCGCTGGAATGTAAATAAGACAAACGGAACTTGCGGCCTCGGAGTCGTCCAGAGTTGGTCTCTCGTTCCGCCATGATGTGGTGAGCTATGGAACTAGCAATGTTTCTCCAACAGCGTCGGCCCGACTGGATGCGCCTGGAGGCGATCCTTCGCCGCGTCGAAGGCAGCGGTTTGCCCTCGTTGGACGACGAGCAGGCCGTCGAGTTCGGTCAACTCTATCGCCGCGCCGCCTCGGACTTAAACCAGGCGCAGACGTTCGTGAGCGGTGAAACCACCGAACGCTATTTGAACGACCTGGTCGCGCGGGCTTATCTCGCCATTTACGGCAAGACGCGCTTCGATGGCGTGGGGTTGTTGCGCCATTTGTTCTGGAGCTATCCCGCCGTGTTTCGCCGCTATCTACCTCACTTCGTCTTGGCGACACTGCTATTCGCCGCCGGCGCGCTGTTCGGCTATCTCGCTTCGTGGTTCGACAAGGATACCGCCCGCGCCTATCTGCTGCCGCCACACAGCATCCGACCGGCGGAAAAGGGCGCGGACGAGAAAATGGAATACGATACGGATCGCGTAACGGAGTTCTCATCCTTTCTGTTCACGCACAACGTCGGTGTCACGCTTCTGGCTTTCGCGCTGGGGATTACCTTCGGCCTCGGCACGGCATGGATGATGTTCTACAATGGCGTTACCACGGGTGCTTTGGCGGCAGTGTTCGTCGAGGCTGGCCAGTTCGCCTCCTTTGCCACGGGTATCTTGCCCCACGGCGTCTTGGAGATCCCCGCGATGCTTCTGGGTGGAGCTTCGGGATTCGTCTTGGCTCAAGGCTTCCTGCACGTCAAACCGTGGCCTCGCCGCGAAGAGATGGGCCGCGCCGGCAAACGAGCCGTCTTGTTGCTGTCTGGCTGCGTCCCCCTCCTGGCGGTGGCCGCCTGCCTCGAGGCGGGAGTGGCCCGAGCGCCGGACTGGTTTCTCGACAAGGGCATCAAGCTGGCCGTCGCCGGAGTGACCGGTGCGTTGTTCTTGGCGTATCTCGTGCTGATCGGCAGGAAATATGCGGCGGAGCGGGAGAACGAGGCGTGATTCGCCATCGAGTTCTAACTACCGAAAATGTGCCGTTCAGCTATCGCGTCGCCGGACTCGGTTCGCGCTTCCTCGCCTGGCTGATCGATCTGCTGTTCATCCTCGGCCTCGACGCGATGGGTCTGTTTTTCGGCGCGGTCCTCATGGTCGGCATGCCCGGATTGGGGAGCGCGTTCTTCCTCCTGTGGAATTTCGCCGTCTTGTGGGGTTACTTCTTTTTGTTTGAATGGCTGTGGCACGGTCAAACGCCCGGCAAAGCGTTGATGGGCATTCGCGTGATTCAGTGGCGCGGCACGGCCATGAATTTCTTCCAGGCGGCGACGCGCAACCTTCTGCGCGTCGTCGACAGCTTGCCGATCCCCTTGCCGTTGGGACCGGGGTTACTCGGTTTCGCGGTCGCCGCCTGCAACCGCGAGCAACGTCGTCTCGGCGATCTCGCCGCCGATACCCTCGTCGTCCACGTCGAGAAAAAGAGTCAGCCGATCCTTACCCTACCCGACGGGCGCGGCGAGGTCGAGCGCCAGCGACTCGCCATGTTGCGGCAGCGACTAGGGCAACTGGACCGCGAACAAAAACAGACGTTGCTCGATTTGTGTCTGCGCCGCGAGCAGCTGCGCGTGGCGGAGCGGGCGAGGCTGTTTCAGTCGGCGGCGGCCTTCTGCGAACGGCGATTGAACTTGACGCCCGGCGAGTACGAAAGCGCCGAGAAATTTGTCCTGCAACTGGCCGCCGTCTTGGGCGAACGACCGGGGCCGACGATCCCATGAACTCGATGTGCGCGGAGGAACGATCGTGATTTGGTTCGCGTGCAAACAGTGCGGTAAACGCCACGGCCGCGGAGAGAATCAGGCCGGTACGATGGTGTTCTGCGAGTGCGGCCACGGCAATCGCGTGCCTTGGTCGAGTACCGTGCCCGAACCGCCTCCCGAAGAGACGGCTCCCATCCCGCCCGCGCCTCGTCCGCCGTCCGACGAACGACGACCCGAATCGGACTTTCCAGGACCGCCGCGCCGACCGCGCGAACGACGACGCATCAATCCGAACTATTGTCTCAACCACGACGAAATACCTAAGCAAGCGACCTGCGCGGCATGTCGCGGTTCGTTCTGTTCCGCGTGTGTTGTTTCCATGCAAGGTGAGACTTTGTGCGGCCCTTGCAAGAACTTTCGCTTCGGCGGATTGAGTCGTCCGGCACGCCTGCCGTCGTTAGCCATCGTCGCCTTCGTTCTCGCTCTGGCGGGCATGGTGGTCTGGCTGATTCTCGGTCTTGTGGCCATGACGTTTGCCGTGGCGATGGATTCGGGCATCGTGGTGGCAATGGTCTGCTGCACAATCGCCCTATTCTTCGCCGTGGGCGAGTTGGCGCTGTCGTGGATGGCGCT
This sequence comes from Planctomycetota bacterium, assembly GCA_021781415.1. Taxonomy (GTDB): domain Bacteria; phylum Planctomycetota; class Planctomycetia; order Gemmatales; family Gemmataceae; genus JAJPHU01. The sequence goes on along the minus strand of JAJXWW010000173.1, from coordinate 20,395 downwards.
GCGGGAAATCGATCGGCGGCCGACGTTGGGCGGGCGCGGCTTGGCCATGACCGGCGCGACGGCGGGGCTGACCGGGATGGTATGGGCGTTGGCCGTCGCCGTGTTCGTCGTCGTTCGGCAAGTGCAGGGTTAACCCATGAATCGTTGTCCCTCGTGCGATTATCCGCTTCCTCACGACCGCGAACGGCTCGGGGCTCGCTGTCCGAATTGCCGCGACCCTCTGTACGAACCGGCCGGGCGCGTCGGCCGGCCGGCGCGCGAGGGGGAGGGGGCGTGCGCTCTCCATCCCGGACGCGAGGCGGCGGGTACTTGCGGTCGATGCGGCAATTATTTCTGCGAGGTGTGCCGCACGCGCTGGCGCGACCGCATCGTTTGCGCCGCCTGTGCCGAACGCGCGCTGGCCTCGCGGGAAGCGACTCCCGAACAAGAGCGCGTTCACCATCGCCAAGCACTCTTCGGTCTGTTGATGGGACTCGCCGCCTGGGCGATGTTCGTCTTTGCCCAAGTTATCATTGTCGGCGTCGTGATGAGCGGGAGCAATCGCCTCCTCATCCTCTTCGGTTTCGTATTCATGGTCGGCTCGATGTTGCTGGGCATCATGGGCCTGGGGCAAGCCGTTGCCGCCGTTCGGACGCGCGGCCCGTCCATGATTTTAGCTTCCAGCGGTTTGCTGATCGACGGCCTATTCCTGGGGGTGTTCATCGGCAACTACCTCGCGCCACTGTGGATTTCGTGAAGGAAGGCCGACCCGATCGTGCCCTGAGGGAGACATCAAAGATGCTATGGGAGATACAAATAACCCCCAAAGGGACGGATGCCGAACGCTTCCGCGTCGTCGAGGAATACAACCTGCTGACGCACTCGCGGCGGGGAGGCGAGGCAATCTCGGCCGCGGCGAGGGGCTATCTCGTCGAGGGCGAGGTTTCGCAGCCGGAAATCGAACGGCTCATGGAAGAATTGCTCGTCGATCCGCTCGTCGAAGCGGGCCGCTTCGGTTCGCTCAACCACGGTGCGCGCGCCGATTGTCTGGCCACGGTTCTCCTCAAACCCGGTGTGATGGACCCCACGGCCCTCAGCGTCGTCGAAGCGGCCCGCGATCTCGGCATCTCCGTCGATACCGTTCGCACCTTTCGCCGCTATTTTGGACCGCCTTTGTCTCAAGAGTCCCGCGACGTTTTGTTTCGCAAGGTTCTCGCCAACGATGCCATCGAACGCATTCTCGCCGGTCCCCTCACGGTCGATCATCTGAGCGTGGGTTTCTCCTACGATTTTCATCTCGTCGCCGTGCCGCTGCGCGACCGAGACGACGCGGCGATGGAAAAACTGAGTCGAGACGGGCAGTTGTCTCTCAGTCTCGCCGAGATGCGCGCCATCCAAGCTCATTTCCGCGATCTAGGACGCGATCCGACCGACGCGGAACTGGAGACGCTGGCGCAAACCTGGTCGGAGCATTGCTCGCATAAGACGCTGAAGGGGCGCATCGACTTTACCGGAGCCGACGGTAGCGTTCGCCGTTACGACAATCTCCTCAAGGAAACAATCTTCGGCGCGACGCAGGAAATCCGCCGTCGTCTGGGCAACGACGATTGGTGCGTCAGCGTCTTTGCCGACAATGCCGGCGTCGTGCGCTTCAACGAGAAATACCACGTTTGTTTCAAGGTGGAAACACACAATCATCCGTCGGCCATCGAACCCTACGGCGGAGCCAACACGGGTCTGGGCGGAGTGATCCGCGATCCGATGGGTACCGGCTTGGGCGCGAAACCGATTTGCAATACCGATGTGTTTTGCTTCGCCCCGCCGGATACTCCGCCGGAGTCGCTGCCCCCCGGCGTGTTGCATCCGCGCAAGGTGATGCACGGCGTCGTCGCCGGCGTCCGCGATTACGGCAATCGCATGGGCATCCCCACGGTCAACGGCGCGGTTTGCTTCGACGAACGCTATCTCGGCAATCCTCTGGTCTACTGTGGAACCGTCGGTTTGATTCCGGTCGATCGCTGTCACAAGCAGCCTCTCGACGGCGATCTCATTGTGGCTCTGGGCGGACGCACCGGACGGGACGGCATTCACGGCGCGACGTTTTCCTCCGTGGAGTTGACCTCGGAGTCGGAGTCGATAAGCGGCGGCGCGGTGCAGATCGGCAACGCCATCGCCGAGAAGAAATTGCTCGATGTGTTGCTGCAAGCGCGCGACGCGAATCTCTATCGCGCCGTTACCGATTGCGGCGCGGGCGGATTCAGCTCCGCCGTCGGCGAAATGGCCGAAGGGCTGGGAGCGAAGGTGTACCTCGATCGCGCGCCGTTGAAATATGCCGGACTCTCGTACACCGAGATCTGGATTTCCGAAGCCCAAGAGCGAATGATTCTCGCCGTGCCGCCGGAGCGTTGGACGGAGCTACAGCAACTCTGCGCTGGCGAGGACGTGGAGGCGACGGTCCTCGGCTCGTTCGAGGCGACGGGACGCTTGCGCTTGTTTTATCGAGAACAACAAGTAGCCGATCTGGATATGCACTTTTTGCACGAAGGGCGTCCCGAGGTAGTGCGTCAAGCGAATTGGCGAGCGGGGGGCGTAAGCCCCCTAATGTCAGAAGACCGAGCGGGGGGCGTAAGCCCCCTGAGAGATGCGGACCTCATGGGGCTTACGCCCCCCGCTCGACCAGAGAATTACAACGACATCCTTCTGAAAATCCTCGCTTCGCCGAACGTGTGCAGTAAGGAATCGATCGTCCGCCAGTACGATCACGAAGTCCAAGGCGGCAGTGTGGTTAAACCGCTGGTCGGGCTGCACGAAGACGGTCCCGGCGATGCCGCCGTGGTCGTGCCGATCCTCGGCGAATCGACCGGCTTGGCCATCGGCTGCGGATTAAACCCCCACTACGGCGACCTCGATCCGTATGCCATGGCCGCCGCCGCCATCGACGAAGCAGTGCGCAATGTCGTAGCCGTCGGTGCCGACCCATCGCGGATCGCTTTACTCGATAATTTCTGCTGGGGCAACACGGAGCGCCCGGAGGTTCTCGGTTCGTTGGTCCGCGCCGCCGAGGCGTGCCGCGATGTGGCCTTGGCCTACACCATGCCTTTCATCAGCGGCAAAGACAGTCTCAACAACGAATTTCACGCCGATGGCCGCAACATCGTGATCCCGCCGACACTGCTCATCAGCGCCCTCGGCCGCGTCCCCGATGTGCGCCGCTGCGTCACGATGGACTTCAAAGAGCCGGGCAATCTGTTATTTCTCGTCGGTGCGACGAAAGACGAGATGGGCGGTTCGCACTATCACCTGGTGCGTAATCTCCAAGGCGGTGCGATTCCTCGGCCCGATCTGCGCCTCGCCCCGCGTCTGTTTCACCAACTGCATGAGGCGATTCGGGCGGGGCATGTACGATCGTGCCACGATCTCAGCGAAGGCGGTTTAGCCGTGGCCGCGGCGGAGATGGCGTTCGCCGGTGGTATTGGCGCGGACCTGACGCAACTCGGCCCCGCCGACCTCCCCGACGATGTGCTTCTATTTAGCGAATCGACGACGCGCTTTCTCGTTGAAGTCCAGCCTGGCTCGGCGTCGGCATTTCGGGAACACTTGGGTAGCGACATCCCGTTGTCACAAATCGGCCAAACGTGCAAGGAACCGCGTTTACGGATCGCCGGAGCGAACGGCGAGTGGCTCGTCTGGGCACAACTGGCCGAGTTAAAGGAAGCGTGGCAGAAGCCATTGCGTTGAGTGGTTCCTCGGGGCGAATCGCGGCATCGTTCATGGGAGGATGTCTCACTCAGCCTTCTTCTGTTAACCATTGCTTTTGGGAATGGAAACCCGGCGGAGCGGGTGCGGTTAGTAGCCGTGTTATCGTTGTTCCCAGGCTTCACACCGGATCGTTGCCAGCCACAAATGCTGGGGTAGCAGACTGCTGACGGAACAGCAGACAACGTCAAGGCGCATCCATATCACAAGGCGTTATATATCAATCAGATGCGTCGAATCGAACCAACGCTTGATTCGGCTTGGACAATATACGATGTCTCTTTTTCCGGCCGATGGCGGCTAAACGAGGGCGGGCATCTCCACCCGTTTTACTTCATACCCGGCCGCCCGTACGTCGGCGGTCGCCGAGCGGATTGCCTGTTCGAGAGAATCGGCTTTCCGGTCGAAGGCAATGAAAGTGACTCGGTTGCGTGTCACGATGGTGCCATCGTCGCAACCGGCTTCATAGAGCGCGTCGCATTCTTCCGCTTCGAGAGCGGACACGGTCAAGACCAGGGAAAAAACATAGGTTTTTTGCCTTTTCATCTCTTTCTCCTTCGCACGGACTTCAGGCATGGGGACAATTATCAACTTCTTCGCGAATCCTTCTGGCGTGGTTTTCCGGGTTTCTTGGCGTAGAGAAGACGCGGATAATGCAACCACCTCGACGCGCGAACGGACAAAATAATTGTCCCCAAACGTGGGCACGCGGGCCAGCCTTGAGCAAGCGCCAACCTTTTTCCAAGGCGTACTTGATCGCTTCCCTGATGTGCTTGTTGGGGTGTTCGGCCATTACTGCTCACAAGTCACCTGAGTTAAACGTACCCCAAAACTGCTCTGCCCCCGACCGCGTTGCTGCTGGCAGTCGTCGTGTCGTCTCGCGCTCTGCCGTTGCCAGCCACAAATGCTGGGGTAGCAGACTGCTGACGGAACAGCAGGTGACGTCAAGGTGCATCCATGTCACAAAGCGTTATAGATCAATCAGATGCGACGAATCGCACCATCGCTTTGTTCGGCTGTAGCCTCACTCTTCAAACACAGAGAAGTCCGCTGCATCGACCTCAAGACACTCTTTGCTCTCGTCGTCCCAATTGGCAAACACGAATCGGCGCACGGGTGGCTCACCGTGCAATTCAGTTAGAGCATAGAGTCTCATTCCTTCGGGGCTTTTGTCTCGCACCGCCAAAACGCCGCTGAAGGCTACGACGAAGACCTTTCCGCTGGCACCACGAACGCGAACTCGAACCGCGCTGCCTTGACGTTCGAGAGCGAGGATTGATCCGTCGTGAAAATCAGGTTCCCCGACATAGGCAACGAGGGAAGCATTCGACATCGGAGGAACCCAAGTGGCCGAACTTGTTATGAGATGCGCGATCTATCACATCGTCGCATCTTTGGCGGGCGAGGACCACCCTCACCCTCCCCGGTTAGTTAATCGACGCAAGCAGCCTCCCAGAAAGAGAAGATGAATCCTATAGCTCAACTTTCCTCTTTCTCGCGCAGCTTGGCGAGGACGGAGTAATCCTCCAGCGTGGTTGTGTCGCCGGTCGTCTCCTTGCCGCTGGCGATGTCGCGGAGGAGGCGGCGCATGATCTTGCCGGAGCGCGTCTTCGGCAGATCCTTGGTGAAGTGAATGGCATCGGGGCGTGCCAAGGCACCGATCTCGCGCGCCACATGCTCGCGCAGTTCCTTTTTCAACTCTTCGGATGGTTCAAATCCGGTTTTCAGCGATACGAAGCAAGCGATCCCCTCGCCCTTGATCTCGTCGGGTTGACCGACGACAGCGGCTTCGGCGACTTTGGAATGATGCACCAAAGCGCTCTCGACCTCCATCGTGCTGAGGCGATGGCCGGCCACGTTCAACACATCATCGACGCGGCCCATGATCCAGAAGTAGCCGTCGTCGTCGCGCCGCGCCCCGTCGGCCGTGAAGTAACAGCCGGGAATCTGACTCCAATACTGTTGGCGATAGCGTTCGTCGTCGCCGTAGAGCGTGCGCAACATGGCCGGCCACGGTTGGCGAACGACCAGCAGGCCGCCTTGATTGGGGGGCAAAGAGCGACCTTGTTTGTCCACGATGTCGGCGACAATGCCCGGCAGCGGCCGCGTCGCCGATCCCGGTTTCGTGGCAATCGCGCCCGGCAAGGGGGCGATCAGAATCATGCCCGTCTCGGTCTGCCACCAGGTATCGACGATGGGGCAACGGCCTTTGCCGATGCGTTCGTGATACCACATCCACGCCTCGGGGTTGATCGGTTCGCCGACTGTGCCCAGGAGACGCAGACTCGAAAGATCGTGCTTGGCCGGCCATTCGTCGCCCCATTTGACGAAGGCGCGAATCGCCGTCGGCGCGGTGTAGAACAAACTGACGCGGTATTTCTCGATAATCGACCAGAAGCGATCCTCGCGCGGATGATTGGGCGCGCCTTCGTACATCACCGTGGTAGCGCCGTTGCACAGGGGGCCGTAGACGATGTAGCTGTGGCCCGTCACCCAACCGATGTCGGCGGTACACCAATAGGTATCTTCTTCGCGCAGATCGAAAACCCACTTGTGAGACAGGGAAACGCCGAGAAGATAGCCCGCCGTCGTGTGCAACACGCCCTTGGGTTTGCCGGTCGAACCGCTGGTGTAGAGGATGAACAGCGGATGTTCGCTGTCGAGCGGCGTCGGCGGACAGTCGGCGGAGGCGTCGCCCATCCATTCGTGCCACCAAAAATCGCGGCCCGCTTGCATGTTCACTTGTTGATTGCAGCGGTTGAAGACGATGCACTTCTCCACGGTAGGCGATTTGGCCAGAGCGGCATCGACGTTTTCCTTCAGCGGTACGATCTTGCCGCGCCGCCAACCGCCGTCGGCCGTGATGAGCAGCCGCGCCTTGGCGTCGTTGTTGCGGTCGGCGACAGCCTCGGCGCTGAAGCCGCCGAAGACGACACTGTGCGTCGCGCCGATCCGCGCGCAAGCCAGCATGGCCACGGCCAACTCTGGAATCATCGGCATGTACAACGTCACGCGATCGCCGGATTGCACGCCGAGCGTTTTCAGGACGTTGGCGAACTTGCACACCTCTCGATGCAGCATTTGATAGGTGAGAATGCGGCAGTCGCCCGGTTCGCCCTCCCAGATAATCGCGGCCTTATTGCGGCGCGGCCCCTCGAGATGGCGATCGAGACAGTTGGCACTGGCGTTGATCCGGCCGCCCACGAACCATTGAGCATGGGGTTCGTTCCACTCCAGAACTTTATCCCAGCGGCGCATCCACGCCAGCGATTCGGCTTGCTCGGCCCAAAATCCTTCGGGATCGTCCTTGCCTTGTTGCCACAAGCGCTCGTACTCTTCCACGCTCTTAATGTGCGCGGCGGCGGCAAAATCGGGCGGTGGTGTAAAAGATCGCTTCTCTTGCAAGACGCTGGTAATGGTGCTGTGTGCGGACATAGCCGGTATCCGTCGTGTCTAAAGGATGGCTCGCTGGGGGCTAGGTCAGTGATAAAACCCCGCTGCTAAGGTGTCAAGTGCGCGGCACTTCATCGGGGGCGAGACACATCGGCATCGGCGAAGCGACTTTGGAAACCCATCGACGTATTCCCATGGGAGTAGCTCCGAGGCGCGAGAGTCGAGGGGTTAGGCGCGACGCGGAGCGGAGCGAGCTGTTCGCCCCGCGCTCCGCCTCGCGGCGAATCGAGATTAATGATGACCGTGGTGATGGTCGTGGGCTGCGGCGGGCGGTTCGAGGCTGATCTCCGCGGGCGTCCTACCGAAATAGCCTTGCAACCATCCGCACGTCAGTGCCAGCGCCGCAAGTGTTGCCAGCGTGCCAAGCTGCCACCAACCGTTGGGCAGGGTCATAAAACCCAAGCAGTTGCACGTCCTCGCGTCGATCATCGACCAGGCGAAACTGGCGACGAGACTCAGCAACAGGGCGGGAACCCAGCCGCCCTCCGCGAGTACCGGCCATGCCTTGCGCCAGTTGACGCCGAACAACCACCAAGCACACCACAACGCCCAAGGCAAAATTGCTATGAACATAGAGGTAGAATCGTTGATAATTTGCACTCGTTCACTCCTCGTTCGTTTCGGGCGAACTTCACTCAATCGAAACGAAATCGCTCGCCGGGCCCTTCCTGCTTCGGCGGATCGGCGGGCAGGGCGTCTTGGACTCCCTCGTTGGAAGGCGCGGCAGCGTCGCTCTCTTCCTCTTCGCCCGGCGTGAAAATGTTCGTCGGATTGGCCATTGCACTCAGACGGCTCGATAGTCGTATGAGCGTGAGACTGGAAATCGAAGTCAGCAGAACTCCGCCGATCGCGCCTCCCCACCACCACGCATGGTAGCGAGAACCGGCGGAAGCTCCTTGCAGTTGCAGCGCGGCCGAATGTTGGAAGGTTTGCGTGACTTCCTCGAAACTGTCGCCTCGGAGGTCCGGATAGAGGACGGTCAGCTGCATGCGGATTTTCACCGTCTTGCCCACCAATTTCGGATCGTCGGGCAGGTGTACGCGGAGCCAGAGCGTGTTGGTGGATGTTTTCGATTCGCGCGAGCCGATCGAGATAGAATCGCCCCAAGTGCTGTTCTTGCTCTCGGTTCGCAACGTGGTGGGAGGCATGCCTAGCTCGGCTGCGTTTTCGATGAACGCCTGGCCCGTGCCGCGCCAATAACCCTTGACGCTGCTGATTTTGTTGGGGAAATATGTGTACGGATCGTCTCCCGGGCCGGCGACGAGGGGATACCATTCGGGATTGGCCTGCCAGCCACAGGCCAGGCGCAGCGCTTCGGGCGAAAGGAAGGCCAACACACCCAGACCGAAGATGACATAGGCGACGGCGTGCGAGACGGACCATCCGAACTGCGGTATTTCGGCCTCTGGCTGTGCCTTGCTGTTGGGCGGAACCCACAGATCGCCTCGCTCCACGCTTTGCAGCGCTTTCTGTCGATTGCCCTCCAAATTGCGATTGGGATTGTTGACGTCAAGGAGCAGATGGATCAGTCCGAGTATCGCGCAGGTGGTCGCCGAAGCCAAAAGGGTGGCATGGGCCGCCATCACGTCGGTAAGTGCGAGAATGAGCAGCAATAACAAGACAGCCCAACCGATGCCCGTGACCCACCAATGGCGCGTCCAACGCCGATTGCCGAGCATGTCCGGCTGATAGAGGCCGCAGCCCGGACACGGGTGGAGGTCAACTTCTTGTCTTAAGGCGTTGAGGACGGCGAGTCGGGCGGCGGCGGAGGCGGCTTCCGGCGAATTGCCCTGCCCCGTCTTCTTCCGCTTGAACAAGTAGCGAAAGAGGCTGCCGCAGCCGATGCACGCATGCTCTTTCCAGACGTTCACTTCCAGAGTCGATTTGTACGTTGTCGCCACGGGCGTCTCCACTTCGGTCGGTCGATCGAGAAGACACAATTCCAGGTGTACCCATCATCGGCGTGCGCTGGCCATCCGTCAAGACTCGGAGGGCGAAATCTACCAGAAAATGCCGCAGCGTCGAATCGGCTGGGTTGTAGTTCGTATTGATTCGTCCGGCATGGCTTTCCACAATAAGTATTGAGTCCGCACGCGAATCCGCAAGGCCGTGGATTGCTGGAGTTTATTCCGACAATGGAGAGGCGAAAAGATGCCGCAAGGCTCGAAATACGTCATCGGCGTTCCCAACGAAATCAAGACTCACGAATCGCGCGTCGCGCTCATCCCGGTCGGAGTCGAGGAATTGACGAGAGCGGGGCATAAGGTACTCATTCAGGCGGGTGCCGGGCAGGGTAGCGGCATTAGCGACGAACAGTATCGCAAAAACGGAGCGGAGATCGTCACCAGCGCCGCCGACGTTTGGAGGCACGCCCATCTCATCGTCAAAGTCAAGGAGCCGTTGCCCGTCGAATGGCCGCTCATGCGCTCGGGGCAAATCGTCTTCACTTACTTCCACTTTGCCGCCGACGAATCGCTGACGCGCGCCGTCATGCAATCGGGCATCACGGCCATCGCCTACGAAACCATCCGCGACGACAAGGGCCGCCTGCCGCTGTTGACGCCGATGAGCGAAGTGGCCGGACGCATGAGCATACAAGAAGGGGCGAAATTCTTGGAGCGCCCCTTCGAGGGGCGAGGCATTCTTCTGGGCGGCGTGCCGGGCGTGTTGCCGGCCAACGTCGTCATTCTGGGCGGCGGCATCGTCGGCTCCAACGCGGCCAAGGTCGCCGCCGGACTCGGTGCCAACGTCGTCATTCTCGACATCAATCTCGATCGCCTGCGCTATCTCGACGATGTGATGCCGCGCAACGTCACCACGCTGTACAGCGATCGGCACAACATTCTCGACAGTCTCGCTCGGGCCGATTTGCTCATCGGCGCGATCCTGATTCCAGGGGCGCGCGCTCCGCAGCTGGTGCGTCAAGCCGACCTGAAACGCATGCCGCCTCGCGCCGTGATAATCGACGTGGCCATCGATCAGGGTGGTTGCATCGAAACGTCGAGGCCCACCACGCACAGCCAACCGACGTTCCTGGTCGAAGATGTGCTGCACTATTGCGTCACGAACATGCCCGGCGCGGTCGGACGGACCAGCACCTATGCCCTGACGAATGTGACGCTGCCTTATGTGCTGGAGTTGGCGCGGAAGGGGTTGGATCTCGCATTAGCCGAAAACACGGCCCTGCGCCAGGGATTGAACGTGCATCGAGGCAAAGTAACGAACGCCGCCGTCGCCGCCACCTTCGGACTGGATTGCGCGCCCATTGAGGCATAAATCGACTTGCCTAAGCCTCAATTGCGAGCAAAACTATTCAGGGTGGCAGCCGCGCCGATTGCATCATTGGCAAACCAACGAGTATGCAAGGGAGTTTCATCGTGTCACACTCTCGATTCGTCCATCTTTCGCTGCTCACCCTGTTGGCTCTTTTCCACGCGGGTTGCGCTCCATCCACGCCTTCGCAGACCGTCGTGGGCAAATGGCAAACGGGCATCAAAGACAAAAAAAGCACCATGACGTTTGCGGACAACGGCGTGTGGACTTTTGAAGCCGGCAAATTGAAAGAGACGGGGACGTACAAATTTGTCGAAGACAACAAAATCGAAATCCAGGTGAAAGTGCCTTCGGAAGCTCCTCCCCTCGTCTACAAACGGACCCTGTTCTTTTCCCACCACGACCAAATGAACAGTACCGATGCAGACACGGGGTTCCGCACCACCTGGCGGCGGGTCGAAGAAGAATAGGCCGCGACACACTCACGCGCCGCCGAGAATCTGAATCGTTTTGACGAGGATCACGTCCGAGACGAGAACGAGGAAGATGGAGACGACGACGCCGCGCGTGGCCGCTTGGCCCACGCCTTCGGTTCCGCCTTGCGCGTTCAGACCAAACCAGCAGCCGCTCAATCCGATCGAAACTCCAAAGACCATCGTTTTTAGCACGGCGGGCACGGCATCGCGCAGCGTCAACACGCGCAGGCATTCGGTTCGATATTGCGTCCAGGAGAGGCTGCCTCCCAGCATCTCGGCCAAGAAACCCGCACCCAAGGCCAGATAGGCGATAAACAACGTCAACAATGGTAAAGCCAGCGTGCAAGCGACGACGCGCGGAGCAACGAGTTCGCGCAGCGGCGACAGCCCCAACGCTTCCAAGGCGTCGATCTGTTCGGTCAGCCGCATCGATCCGAGTTCGGCACTCAGACTCGCGCCCGAACGACCGGCAACAATCAACCCGGCAGCCAAGGGAGCGAATTCGAGAACGACGGCCAAGGCCAGAGCCTGGGGCAAGAACTGCACGGCGGAGGGACCACCGACCGTTTGCAGCGTGCCGCGCAGATGTAGCCACACCACGACGCCGATGGTCGTTCCCGCCGCCGCCCCTAAAGGCAAAGCGCCGAGTAATGCCCGATGGAGTTGCACCACCCAAGAGGACAATCGGGCCATGGAGCGCGGCAAGAGCCACAGCACGCGAACGGTGTAATAGGCGGCGTGACCCAGGGATTCGAGAAGAGTGGTGAACATTCGAGAGGAAAGCCCTCGCGTTCGGCCACGCGGCGGAGGAGAGCGCGAAACCGCGTCCGCGCTCGGTTCCGCCCAGCGGCTACACGAGTTCCAAGACGCGTTCTCGTTCGGAGGTCGGAACTTCGGTTCGGCGCGAGTCGCGCGCCTGACGGAAGAATGCCAATAGATCGGCGAGCAGGAGGCGATCGTGAACGCCCCGAAGATCCCACTCGCACAAAACGCGCGAGGTGGCGGGATTCAAGCCGGCGACGTGATGCAACCAAGTGATGCCGGCATCGAGTGTCAAGTGGCGCGTGCGCGGATGATGCCAAGCGACGTGGGTTGCCAAACAACCCATCGGGACCGCGCGTGTGAAACAACCGTGAATGAGCAGCGGACTGCGCTTTTCGAGTAACTCGATCAGACGATCCAATCCTGCGTCGGTGATATTCGGCAGCCAGGCGGAACGCAACTCACCCAGGCATTCGGGAGAAAGCATGGGAAACTCCTTTGCGATCGAGAGCGACGATGGTTCTCCGCATCCAGGATGCGCCTCGGAGAGGCACCAGAGGATTATACGCTTTTTCCTCCCGTCCAAGTGTCCCGGAAAGGCCTCGGCGGGACGAGAGGAGTGTTCTTTTCGGCGTCCATTCTTGCTGGGCAAGAACTATGGGGAGAAAAACCCCGCCGTTCGCGGGAGCGAAGCGGCGGGGCCGGAACAGAGAAGAGGCCATATAGATAGGGTAGAGAGTATCCCGTTCTTCTCGCTATGTCAACTATTTTTCCAAAAAAAGTTCATTCCTCACCTGTACATTCATTTAGATCGTTCGTTCCATCCTCTTGAGAACGACGTGCCCGAGGCACATCCCAGTCCATGCGGTCGCGGTCCCTTCGTGACCCTCCGAACGAGGAAGACGGCGATTGGTAGGTTGTTGACCCGTTGTGGAGTAGATGCGTTTGAAGGACCAGCGCATACACTATTTTCTATCGCCCTCGCTCTGCTGCCGCGGAGCGGGAACTCGATACGGAGCATGGAAAGACAATCCACCATGAACACCTACGTCACGCATCTCGAAAGTGCCCTCGACGGAACCACCTTTCCCGCCGGCCAAGTTTACACGGTCCACCAAGGTCGGCCCTTGTGGGTACGTTACGACCTGCCGGCTCTACGCCGCGCCATCACCCCCGACACCTTCGCCGTTCGCCCGCCGACACTCTGGCGCTACCGCGAACTTCTGCCGCTGCCGTTCGACACCGAACCCGTGACGCTGGGCGAGGGCATGACACCGTTGTTGCCGTGTCCGCGTCTGGGACAGGCACTGGGTCTACGCCGTTTGTTTATCAAGGACGAATCGCAGTTGCCGACGGGGAGTTTCAAAAGCCGGGGCATGACGCTGGCCGTCAGCATGGCGAAGCATCTCGGACTGCGCCGCTTGGCTATTCCGACGGCGGGCAACGCCGGCGGCGCGTTGGCTGCCTATGGGGCGCGAGCGGGCATGGAGGTATTCGTCTTCATGCCGCAAGACACGCCGATTATCAATCAAATCGAGGCGCATCTGGCCGGCGCGCGCGTCTTTCTCGTCAACGGCCTCATCACCGACTGTGGACGCATTGTCCGCGAAGGCACGGCGAAACTCGATTGGTTCGACGTGTCCACGCTCAAGGAACCGTATCGTCTCGAAGGGAAAAAGACGATGGGTCTGGAACTGGCGGAGCAGACCGAGTATCGACTGCCCGATGTCATCCTCTATCCCACCGGCGGCGGTACGGGACTCATCGGCATGTGGAAGGCGTTCGCGGAACTGCGCGCGTTGGATTGGTTGAGAAGCGAACGGCTGCCCCGTCTGATTAGCTGCCAGAGCGACGGCTGCGCTCCGATCATGCGCGCCTTCGACAAGGGCGAGCGGTTCGCCGAGATGTTCCCCGACGCTCACACCATCGCCAGCGGGCTGCGCGTGCCGGCGGCAGTCGGCGATTTTATGATGCTCGATGCCATCCGCGCCAGCAACGGTTGCGCTATCGCCGGCAAGGAGGGGCGCATCCTCGAATGGGTGCGGCGCGGCATGAGCTTGGAAGGCATCTCTATTTGCCCGGAGACGGCGGTCTGTCTCGATTGCTTGGAGAGTCTGATCGCGGCGGGCAAAGTCGATGCGAACGAAGAAGTCGTCGTCTTCAACACGGGAGCGGTGCAAAAGTATCCGGAGATTGTAGCGCTGGATTTACCGCGCATCGACAAGGAAAAGCCAATCGACTACGAGAGACTCGGCGAACCGACCGCGTAATCGAACGGAGAGAGGCCCATCTCCCCCTGTACTCAGGGAGACTGCTGAAAAACTCTCTCATACGCTCAAGCTCATTATTGTCGATGGCATTTGCAAGCGACGTTCATTGTTGAGCTTGAGTTATCCCTCGATTTTTTCAGCAGTTTCCTCAGGGGGAGAGGGGCGAATTCGAGAGCTTCGCTGTCCAGTTAATGGTTCGCAACATCCTATTTCAGCCCTCTTTTGTCTGTCTTCTTCGGATCGAAGCGCAGGACGTGGACGTGGCTATTTTGACCGACTGCCCAGACCAGCTTGCGGTTGGGATCGTACATTAGCCCCATCGAGTTATTGAAGTTCATCCGTGGCTTTTCGCCGATGGGGTCCGCACCCGTTAGCCTCACGCCGAACCAGGCGTTCTTCTCGCAGTCGTACAACAACCACGAAGGTTTGTCGTCCGCATCGACGATGCGCGCGCCAATCAAGACGCCATCGACTTCGGGAAGATAAATCGTCTCTCGCGAGGACACCGCCGCCCGCTCTTTGCCCGTTGGATTCAGCCAGGTCGCCGCGCCGGTCTTGAGGTCGTAGGCCGCCACGTCACCCTTGTTTTTGCCGACGCGGCTGAACAGCAACAACCGATCGCGCTTGGAATCGTAGGCCATGCCGTGGCTATCGTCGCCCTTCGTCGGCAGCGTGCCTTTCAGAGGTAAAGCCTTCCAGGTGCGCGTGGCCGAATCCAGAAGCCACAACCCCTCTTTGCCGTTCCGATCGTCGGCCCAGACCACCGCGCCGCGCGGTGTCGAGCAAACGAGATTGATGAAGGCGTGGGGACGATAAGGATTGCGCTGTGCGTTCCGCGACCATTTGCCCTTTTTCGGATCGAAGAAATAGGTATATTGATGCGGAACGAAAACCAGGCTTTTAAGATTGGAATCGTAGCCGGTAGATTTATAGGTGTGCATCGCCATCCACGGGTTGCCTTTGAAACTCCATTCGCCGCTGACCTGGTCGTTGCTGCCGACATACTCCAGCGGAATCTCCGGAGCGAAGGGGATCGAATAGCGGTCGGTCTTGATGTCGTAAACTTGCGGGGCGGTACCGCTGTAGGCCGAGTGGCCGCCCGAAAAGCGCAGAATGAGGTCGTGGTCTGGATCGAACACCGCCGACCCCCAATCCATGTTTGGCCGCGGCAGCTTGGGTGTCGGTCGGAGTATCCATCGATTGGGGGGCAATAACTTCAGATCGACCTCGACTTGTTTCGGATCGACGGGAGGTACTTCTCGATGATACCACGCGGGATCGTAGGGACCGGTGCGGCGGATTGTGTCGTCGGGTTTGCCGCCGTACTTGGTCGTTCCCTCTTCGTCGATCTTGGCGGCATCGATGGGCAAGAGCCACGTTTCGTTCGCCGTGTAAATACTGGGACTGGCGACGACGGCGACCGTATCCTCTTCATTGACCGCCGCCCTGAGAAAGACGTTCGACGCCGCCTGCGGGCTATTTTTAAGATCGTCGATGTGTGCGATCAGATCCCAGCGATTGGCGGCGGTATCGTAGATCCACGCTTCCATCGGTGGACGGCTATAAAATCCACCGATGTATCCCACTTCCGATGCGTAGCCGTAGCCGCCCAGCAGCAGCACCTTCTTGGACTTGGGTAGCCATAGCAGCGCATGGCCGGCACGAGGAGAAGGACAGCGCGACGGCTTCCGCTCTTCCCACTTGCCCGTCACGACATCGAATGTCCAGGTATCCGCGATCAGTCGATCGAGTTGATCGCCGCCGAACAGAACGACCTTCTTGGCGATGGGGTCGTAGACGAGCCGTGAATTGGCGCGAGGCGGCGGCTGCTTGTCGAGTTGCAGTTGCTTCCAGGTATTGGTTGACGGCGTATACGTCCAGGTGCCGGCGTCGCCGCGTTCGGTCTGGATGTTGCCGCCGCCGAAGAGGATAAACCGTTTCTTATGTTGGTCGTAGCACATTGAACCCCAGAGCAGCACTCCGCCCAGCTTCTTCTCCGGATCGGTGGGCGGATTCAGATCCTTCCATTGCCGATCGGCGGGATCGTAGGAGAAGGTTCGACCGCCCGCATAGAAGACGAACTGTTTGTTGTCGATGTCGTAATCGACCTTTTGGCCCAGCGAGAAACCGTTGCCGTACACCGTCCAGTTGGGGCGGACATTGTTCTCGACATCCTTGAGGTCGAAGCTCTCGTTCCGAAAACGCGGCGGCGAGCAAGAACCGAACTTCGGTCCCCAATCCTTGCCGCGCGGATACCAGTTTTCCCACTTCCCCTCGGTCGCATCGAAAGCCAATTCGTCGTAGGCGCGCGGCTTGGCGTACTCCGCCCAATGCGCTCGCCCGCCCAAAATCATGAATCGTCGCAACTTCGGCTCATACACCAGGGGAAAATCGAAGCGCATGCCTTCGACCTTGCCCCCGTCCAGCTTGGTCCATTGATTGCGATGTTCTCGCGCTTGCGCCGACGCGGATGGCAAACTGACAATAGCGATAAATAACATCTTCAATAGAGTTTTCATACGGAATACCTTACACGACGAGCGGACCCGAAGAAACGGCCGTCGGTGCCGCTTGCCACTATTCCTTGACGCATGACCTTTTACTATGACCGCGTCAAGAAAGATCCACACTCGTGGCCGGGACAGATGCGAAGGAGCCGCGATTTAGTGGCGTAAAGCTGCACGGAGAGAAGGCAACCACGTTATCGAGAAGCCGTATCTATCGGTCGTACTCCTTCGCCAAGCTCACCTGCCGACGCCACACCGATTCAGAGCAAAGAATGTCTGCTAACTATCAAGATTCCAAAAGCCATCCGCGAAGTCGATCCGCCGCCTCGTCCTTCACTTTTTGCAGTGGCTGGAGCAAATTGAGTCCAAGCACCGCGAGACGCACATTGCCGTCACAAGGGGGTGTGACAAACTTAAAGTCTTGGAGCCATGCAATGGACCGCCCTTCGGCGTTCCAGAATGGCACGATGAAGCACCCGCGAGTCGCTCCTGAGATTCTCATGTAAACGTACAGTTGGTTCCAGTCGGAAGGCTGGATGTAAACTCGATCTATCGATTCTTCATCGACGGCTCCTAGCGTCGCGCTACCCGCCCGCTCCAGTACGTCCTTGTACTTGGCGTCACCTACAGCACGCGTTCCGTGATGGTTCGAGAGCAGAATGTCCGGCTCACGATGTTGGGGCTTCTTTCCAGTGAGGAAAGGCAACTTCTCCTTTTGAGAACCGCATCGCCATACGGCATCTGGCAAGGCGTCGCGCGCGACGACTGCGGCGAACTTCTCGAATGCCGTATTGCTATTCAAAACCAGTGGTGGCGTTCGACCGCCCGCCGTTGGTACGTCGCTACCCCGAATGAGCAACTTGGCCCAGGCGAGAGCGTGCCGGTAGTATCGAGACGTTCGATCGAGCCGCGACTTGCGGAGATCGTGAACAGTGATCGGCACTTCGGCAACGGCGCTGAACCAAGGGAGCAAGCTCTTGAAGGGCCTCCACACCCATGCAGCCGCTTCGGGGGCGAGTTGGCCGGCTATCTGTTTCAGACGGCGCGCGGCGGCCCAGAGAATGCGGTTATCCCAATTGTCCACCGTAAACTCGTCCCAACGGCACGGTAGAATGTGTGGCTTTCCTCGAACGGCCAGGCGCGCGTAGGAGGCAATGTGAAGACGACCGCGAATACGGCTGCGTAGTTCGTCCTCTTCGGGGCGATAATACGAACGAAAGTCGCGCTGGCACAACTCTTTGAGCAAGCTGCCGTAATGGTGGGCGAGGAACAAAAGGAATTGGTGTGGTCCAAGTTTTCCTTGAAAGCCGAGCGGCTTTTCCGGTAGCGATCCACCTTCAACCAAAGCGATCAATTCCAGGAAGCGAAGGAGGCCGAGGTGTGATCCTTTTGGTTCTAGCTGGCAGCCCTTGGGAGCGATCAGCAGCAGGTGCGAACCGTCGACGTCGGAGAACGGAAGCAGGCCGACATAATGGGATGCTCGCAGACAAGGTTTTTGCTCACTATCAAAAGACGGCGTAAGCCACTTCTGCTTCTCACTCATGTAAGTCTGCAAAAGATTCCGACGTTCATAGAGCATGGCTCCTTGGGTAGGGTTTGAACAAGTGCCGTATTCAAACAGCATCAACTCGCGGTCGAGAGAATCGACGGGGGGCTGCATGGTATCTCCAGAGATTACAGCCGAGGGAGAGCGTCTTCCAGCGATTTGTCGAAGTATGTTCGCAAGGAATCCGCGCTCGGGTTCAGGAGAGCATACTCCCGCAACAACGGCAAAATCTGATAGGTCCATTTCCTCCCAACCTGAATCTTGGCATCTTCCACGGACGAACCAGGAATCGGAAGGAAATACGAATGGCCGACACCCGCTTCCAATTCCGCATTCGAGTCGTTGCCCGCCTTGAGCTTCTCGTTCAACTCAGCCATTACCCGAGCCAAACTACTGCCGTAGTTCTCATCCCCAATCTTGCGCCAAACATTCTGGATAACATCACTGTTCGGCTCCAACGGGTAAAGAGCGAAGCGACGGCGGATCGCCACGTCGATATGGCCGATGGAGCGATCGGCGGAATTCATGGTGGCGATGATGTAGAGGTTCTTGGGAACGATCAATTTGTCGCTGCCTTCGCAAATGAACGGCAGGCTGACTTCGTGGCCGCGATACTCCAGGGCGTAGATCAGTTCGCCGAGGAGTTTCGGCAGGTTGCCGCGATTGATTTCGTCGATGATGAGTACGCAAGGTTTGTCACAATCCTTCGCCTTGCGGCACAACCGCAAGAAGACTCCCGGCTTGGTGTCAAAAGCCACCTTCCCCTCGATAACATTCGGCTCGATGCCGCCGACGAACTGCTCGTATTCGTAGGCTGGATGGAAGACCACAAGGGCGAATCGATTATCTTTTCGATATGATTCGAGCAGTCTTTCGATATCGTCTTCGTTTGCGTCCTCTTTTGGCTCCTTGCCGGAAAGCAGGGCGAGCGCGACGCGCTTGGCCTCGCGCGTCTTACCCGTGCCGGGCGGACCATAGGCGATGATCTGACGGAATTGTTCCAGCAAGGTTTCCATCGTGTCTGCCGGCGGTGGTTTCACCTCTAGTCCCCCATTCGGAGTCTTTGTTTCAGCAAGTTTGTCCCTGATTTCGTTAAAGTCTTCTTTTTTGATATTAAAGATCGCCTTCTGTATTTCGTACGGTGGATATTTGCCTAAGCCCCTCACCTCGACGCCACTGGGCGCATAATGCAGCCATTCCTCGACATCAATCCTTTGGGGAAATCTATCTCCGTTTTCTCTTCTCCATTCGTCATCAAAGTCCTCATAGAAGACCGGCGTGTAGTAGACGTATCCACTTTTGTAATCGTAAGATTGTCTTCGCTCAATGTACGATTCGATATCGACCTGTGGATCATTGGGTGTCGACGGTCTTCTCGGTGTGCGCACTTTTCCTATCGCAAAGAACGTGTTTTTTCTCAAATAGGCAACGAGCCAATCACCGGCGTTAATTTTCCCCACTTGCTTCCAGTGCTTGGTGACTGTAGCTGCAAGATCGTCATCATACTGATACTGCATCATCCAGCACCCTAGCTCGATACCATGTTCCAAGATGTCCTTGTCTACGAAATTGGCGCACCAATAATTTGGCATGACCGTCTGCTCCCCCTGATTTTGTCGATAAGCAACATCTGAAATCCCGAACTGGTTCTCAATGGCCTACGCTACCTTCGAGGAAGTCAGAAGTCAACGATTTTTCCGCATTGACGACCATTATTTCTCATCGTACATGCGCTCGGCAAATCGTCCGCCGACGTGCGCCAGGAAATCTTCGATTCGTGGAGTAGAACTTTCTCGCCAGGCACCTTCAAATTGATTGCAGACTCGATCCACGCGGAGGGCCAGGGTCGAGGACAATTCGTGGATTGCTCGTATCGAGGATTCGTTCATGGTTCGAGAGCCTTTGCCCAAATGCCGCGTATCATTTGGAGCTTCCGCTCGATCAAACGCGGCCAGATGCCATAAACTGTCGCGATCAAGAAGATGCGGAAATCGGCCTTGCGCGGCGTTGCGACAGAAGCTGTCGAAAGCGCTGAGCGCCACATCCTCTTCGTCGGCAGCGCGAAGCACGGCACCGCGCAACTTTTTTCGCGCCAGTCCCACGAGGCGTTGAAAGTATCGCTTCCACAATTCTTCCACCGCCGTCGGATCGCCCGCTTGAAGCGGAGCGAGCCAGCGGGTGACGGAGCCATCGGACGACATCGGCCAGGCACCTCTTGCGAGCTTAAAAATTGAAAGGTTGCCTAATTAGTGTCGGTCGGAAATTGGCCTCTTTTTCAGAGTGCTACCTTGTCCTGACATCCAGTGACATGCCCTTGTCCATTCGGAATGCCCCTCCGCTCCCAAATTCCGGTCACTCTATCGACCGCAAACG
>JAJXWW010000172.1 GCA_021781415.1 Planctomycetota bacterium | reverse complement strand
GGGTTTGGTGAAAACGAGTGGTTTCGGCGTCTCCTTTCGTCCCTTACCCCTCACCCCCAACCCCTCTCCCCTGAGTACAGGGGAGAGGGGAGAATCCGAGAGCAGCGCTGTACAATATAGGAGGGGAGGTGGGCCGAAATCCCCCTCGTCTTGGAGTATAAGGGGCGAGAGAAGCCGAGGGTTCATTGACTATTTCGATTTGTTGCCTATAAACAACATGAGTTGCAATTATAGTTGAAGTGGAAACCGAGAAGCGGGCTGCGTGGGCGCAAGAAAAGGCTCGATGTCTCTGCGAGATTACCGCGGCGCACGTACTCTAACGCTTCCGAAATGCGACCGACATGGGGCCTTACCTATTTATCACGGAGAATATCAATGCGTCGATTGACTTCTGCACTCATCTTCATGCTGGTTCTCCAAGATTCTAACCTCTGGTCTCAGGCTCAGGTCGATACGACAAAAAAAACCGTGAAAGTGTTCGTACTCGCCGGGCAATCCAACATGGAGGGGCATGGATTCGTGAAGGCGGAAGCGCGCCGGAATGAAGGGAAAGGAAGTTTGGAATATCTGACGAAAGATCCGGCCTCGGCCAACAAATATAAGCATCTCTTGGACAAAGATGGCAAGTGGGCGATCCGCGACGACGTCTGGATCCACTATTTGAATCGCAAGGGGAAACTCGCGGTCGGATACGGAGTAAAAGAGGATCGCATTGGACCGGAACTTGGGTTCGGTCATGTGGTCGGCGAAGCCTATGAGGAACCCGTTCTACTTATCAAGCTCGCCTGGGGTGGTAAGAGTCTGGGTCAGGATTTTCGCCCGCCGAGTTCGGGCGGCACCGTGGGAGAGTATTACAAGAAGGTCGTCGAGCAAACGAAAGAGATACTCGGCAATCTGAAGAAGGAGTTTCCCGAATTCGGCGACCGGGGGTACGAGTTGGTGGGATTCGGCTGGCACCAGGGGTGGAACGACCGGGTCAACCAAGCCTTCACCGACGAGTACGAGAAGAACATGGTCAATTTTATCCGCGACATTCGCAAGGATCTCGGAGTGAAGAACCTGCCGTTCGTGATTGCCGAGACGGGCATGGGCGGCAAAGAAGAGAAGCACCCGCGCGCCTTGGCCCTGATGAAAGCTCAGGCGGCGGTTGCCGACCATAAGGAGTTCAAAGGAAACGTGGCGTTCGTTGGGACGCGCGAGTTCTGGCGCGAGAAAGAGGTGTCGCCTTCCGGCCAGGGGTATCACTGGAACACCAACGCCGAGACGTATTATCTCATCGGCGAGGCGATGGGACGCGCGATGCTCAAACTGTGTCGGACTGCCTCAGCCGCGCCGAAACCTCCTCAAGCCGGCGAGATGGCGGGCTATCTCCTCGTGCCGAACGAGAGAGTGGACAAGGATTATAATGCCGGCTATTCCATGTACGTTGCGGCATGGCCTTTATTGCAACAATATCCCGGCGATCGCTTTCAAACGGGTCTCTTCGGAACCTGGATGTTCGCTCAGAACGATAAACAACCGGAAGGCAAACATTATTCGGACATCGAAGGCGGTCTGGGCTGGTGGCGAGACACGCGCTTTGCCACGACGACACCGAAATTTATAATGGGTGGCGTCGCTTTGAATTTTAGCGAATGGGCCAACGGGCCTGGGGCCGGGAAGGGGCGAAATTGGGAGAAGCCCGCCGGACATTACGGCATCGCGCAACTGAGTCCGTGGGTGCTGTGGCCGCCGGACGGTCTGAATCTCAAACAAGGAACGTCCGGCGAGCTTTTCGGCTACGGTTATCTACCTCTACCGCTGACATCGCCCAAAGCCACCACCGCCGGCAAGGACATTCCGACGGGAAACAATTGTTGGACGCTGTTTCTCAATACCGCCAATTTCAAAGGTCCGGTCGCATTCTTCACGCCTTATTTTTGGACGAAGCCAACATTAAAGAACCCCGCCATGAGCGGACAATTTCTCGATGCGAGGCCCTCGAACCCCAACAGGGCTTTGCAGATGGAAACGCAGTATATCCCCTGCTTTCTGGGCACCGATGCCAACGGTCGAACCTTCGCACGCATCGCCCCAACCTCGTTTCCCAGAAATGAAAGGGGCGATTCGGTCGTGGTTCATCGAATCACCTCCTACAAAAAGGAGGCATTGTGGAATCGAGTGCAGAAATGGCTCGACGGAGGCGATGCCGTTTCAGGAACCATCGACACAGAGTTTTCGGCGTTACACAAATTCGCCAGGAGAGGCGGCTCGACCTGGCAAATCTATGCTCCCAACACTCCGAAAGAGGCAAAGGCCCACATCGACTGGAATGCGTTTGCCACTCCCGTCGCGCTCGACGACTACACTTATGGATTCAAATGGAACGAACGAATGGCGACCAAGAATGGGGCGCTCACCAAACTGCCCGAATACTACCAGTTGGTGAAGAACAAGAACAAAAAGGATCAATGGCAAGGGGTTTCCGAACGAGACGTGCCCGCGGAAACCGGGTTGGCGACGGTGACGTTCGGTACGCCGCCTCAATCGAGTCGTCCCCAGCCCTACGTCACGCCGGAGAACCCGAAAAGCTGCTGGAAAACTCCCGGTCCCAAGGCCGGTCCCTTTACCGCGAAACTCGGCGATGGCAGTGTCGTAACCTATTCCTGGTATCGCTTCGCCGATCAACCCGCGCTGCTCAATGCCGATCTATCGGACGACGAGCGCGAAGGCCTTCAGAAGAAGGTCGAAAAAATCCACCGCCACTGGAAGAAGGATAAGGAATACCTTCCGCCCAACACTGTCGGCACATTGGCCGGCATCGACCCTGCACTTCTGGTGACGCCGCCCAAAGGCTTGGAAATCGGTTATGTGCCGATCGCGACTCGGCAAGGACTAAAATAATTACCGTATGCGAGGGCGTTCGTCGCACTCGTCGAATAGACCAACTTTCGAGATGCTACAGGAGTATCCCCATGTTCTTCCGTCCGAATATGCGAAGTGGATTGCTTTGGATTCTGTTTTTCTTCGCCGGCGCGACTTTTGCTCAAAAGCAGCCCGAGGTTTCCCTTCAGCCCGATGGCAAGCCCGGAGCGGCCAATAAACCCATCAAGGTGTTTATCCTGATGGGACAGTCGAACATGGTCGGCATGGGAGACATCGGCCCGGTGACGAAAAAAGGGACGCTCGAATATCTCACAAAAACGGAAAAGAAATATCCGTGGTTGGTCGATTCCGAGGGAAAATGGACCGAGCGGAAGGATGTGTTTTATTACGATGCTCGCGTCAAAAAGAGGGCCGCTCTCAGTCCGACCGCCAACAACGGAAAGTCGATTGGGCCGGAATTGGGTTTTGGTTACGTTATGGGGCATGCGTTCGAGGAGCCGGTCTTGATTCTGA
This sequence comes from Planctomycetota bacterium, assembly GCA_021781415.1. GTDB lineage: Bacteria > Planctomycetota > Planctomycetia > Gemmatales > Gemmataceae > JAJPHU01. Next base: position 19,657 of record JAJXWW010000172.1, on the reverse strand, counting down.
AGTCGTGCATCGGCAATCGCAGTCTGGGATGGGATCTTCTCCCACCCGGCAGCAAGCCCTACTCGTTCGAGGGCCGGATGTACGCCGGCTATAAGGACACGCCCGACTCCTGGGTCGAGGGACAACCTAAGAAGCAGGTTAATTGGTATGCGGGGAAGCAGTACGACGACGACATGGCCAATGCCAAGGTCGCGCTGAAGAACATCGCCAAGTGGTACCCGGATTACAAGGACCAGGGATACGAGATAGTTGGTTTCGTCTGGTGGCAAGGACACAAGGACACGGGCAGCGCCGCCCACGCCAGCCGGTACGAAGAAAACTTGGTGCGTCTGATCGACAGTCTGCGAAAAGACTACGACGCGCCGAAGGCCAAGTTCGTCTTGGCGACGATTGGGTTCGATGGGTGGAAATTGCAGAAGAACGGTTTGACTGTTGCCAAGGCTCAGCTGGCTGTGGGGGATGCGAAGAAGTATCCGAAATTCGCCGGAAACGTGAAGGCAGTCGAGTCCCGCGATCTGTGGCGAGCCGCGGATGTCTCGCCGAATCCGAGACAGGGCTACCACTACAATCGCAACGCGGAAACCTATCTGGAAGTCGGACTTCGGCTCGGATGGGCCATGAATGCGCTCTTGAAGGACGAGAAGCCGACAGGAAAATAGATTCCGACGAATCGAGCGCGACGCCATCGGCCTCACGAATTGCGGAGAGTCGTTGTCCGAAATTGGATCCGCGAGTCGGAATCCGCGTTTCATCGCCCAGAAATTTCGTCTTCATTCTAACCTTGGCAAGCGAGGCGTTTGGGAGATACACTAGAAAGAGAATTGTGTTCGTAAACGGACGGACGATTCGCCTCCCACCCCGCCGAGACTCGCCATGCCGCACGGTCGATTGCTGCTCGTCTTCGCTTTTTTGTTTTCGGCCAGCACGCTCCGATCCGCGGAGAAGAGCGATTTCTTCGAGAACAAAATTCGCCCTCTGTTGGCGCAACATTGCTACTCGTGTCACTCGTCTCAGGCGAAGAAACTGCGAGCTGGATTGCGCGTCGATAGCCGCGAAGCCCTCTTGGCGGGTGGCGACAGTGGCCCGGCACTCATTCCCGGCCAGCCAGAGAAGAGCCGACTGATTGAGGCCGTCGCTTATAAGAACGTCGATTTGCAAATGCCGCCTCGCGGTCAACTCACGCCTCAAGCCCTCGCCGATTTGACGGCTTGGGTAAAGATGGGAGCGCCTTGGCCGAAGGAGGCTTCGCCCGAACCATCCGGGGGGACGAAGTCGGCCTTCGATCTTCAAGAGCGTAAAAAGTCGCATTGGGCTTGGCAGCCGATCCGCCCGCAAACTCCGCCCACTGTCCGCGACGCGAATTGGCCGCGAGATTCGCTGGATCGTTTCATCCTCGGCAAACTTGAGGAAAAAGGTTTGACGTCGGCCAAACCTGCCGATCGGCGGACACTCCTTCGCCGACTCTCCTTCGATTTGATCGGCCTACCTCCCACGCCGGAAGAGGTGCAAGCGTTTCTACGCGACGATTCCTCCAACGCCATCGAGAAAGTCGTCGATCGATTGCTCGCTTCGCCAAACTTCGGCGAGCGTTGGGGACGGCACTGGCTCGATCTGATGCGCTATGCCGAGACGCGCGGCCACGAGTTCGATTTTAACATACCAAACGCCTACCAGTATCGCGATTATGTCATAAGGGCAATCAACGCCGACTTGCCCTACAATCAATTCGTCCTCGAACATCTCGCCGGCGACTTGCTGCCCAAGCCGCGGCTGAACTTGAAAGAGGGCTACAACGAATCGATTCTCGGTACGAGTTTCTGGTTCCTGGGCGAAGAAGTGCATTCGCCGGTGGACATTCGCCAAGATCAAGCCGACCGCTTCGACAACAAGGTCGATGTTCTCTCCAAGGCTTTCTTGGGGCTTACCGTCGCTTGCGCCCGCTGCCACGATCACAAGTTCGACGCCATTTCGACCAAAGATTACTATTCGCTCTTCGGCTATCTTCAAAGTAGCCATTATCGGCTGGCTCGCTTCGATTCGATGGAACACAATCGCGCCGTCGCCGGGGAGCTGTGGGCATTCCGCGCCAAGGGCCGAGCGACAATCCAAAAGGCGGCAGCGACGGCATTGCGGCCGGGCGCGGAGCGCGCGGCCGATTATCTGTCGGCGGCGCGGGCGGCACTGCTCGCGCCCGCGGATTCACCAATGGAGTTGTCGAGGATCGCCAATGGGGCTAAGCTCGATGCGAACCTATTGAAACAATGGATTTCGGCATTGAAAAAGGCGGAGGTGGACGAGGGCGACCCGCTGCACGTGGGGACGAAGGTTAGCCGCGACGCACAGCGGAACGCGGCAACTCACGATCCACTGCGCGCTGCAGCCGACCGAGCGAAAGCAGAAGCGCGGGTCATTCTCGATTTTGCTCGCGACAAACCCGGCGAGTGGATCACCGACGGCTTCGCTTTCGGCCCCGGCCCCGTTTTGACGGGCGAACTACGAGTCGGAGGCAACGCCGATAAGCCGAGTTTGCATTTCAGCGAATACACTGCCGCGGAGAAGGATGCAACGTGGGATGTCTTAACGACAGCGCCGGGGACGGAGAACGATCCCGGATCGCTCGGTCATCTCGTTCGCGCCGGTAAAACTCTGTACACGCCGACGTTCGCATTAACCACCGGCAAAGTGTACTATCTCGTCAAAGGGAAAGGTTCCGTCTATGCCTCGATCGGCTCACACATCATGCTGGCCGGCCCGCTGCACGGCCAACTGACGCGCAATGTCACCGCCGGCGACCGCTTCCAATGGATCGAACACGATCTCAGCGCCTATCGAGGCCAAAGCGCACATCTGGAGTTTACGCCGGCCGGCAGCGCTCCGTTCGCCGTGGCGCAAGTAGTCGAAGGGACGCCGCCACCGGCACAATCCGCGGATCGCAAACCGTCCGAAGACGGCCACGCCTCGGCACGCGGAAGCTCCGCGCTCGACGAGGCCAGCGCAATCCAACGGCGTTTTCTCGACGCGCTGACTGCCGCGGCATCGAATCGTCTCGTTGGCTCCTCCGAGGCCGTCTCACGCGCCCGTCTGCTTAACTGGATGATTGCGCACGCCGACCTGTTCGGCTCGTCGAATCCCGCCGCCGACGAGGCTCGTGCCTTCCTCGCGCAAGAGGCCAAGATCGTCGAGCGCATTCGCAAGGAGTCGCGCTTGTGCGTCGCGCTCATCGATGGAAGCCCGGAAAATGAATATGTATTTATTCGTGGATCGCACAAGGCACGGGGCGAAGCGGTTCCGCGCCGCTTTTTGGAAGCGTTGGCCGGCCCCACTCCCTCGCCGGCTTCGCGCGGCAGTGGAAGACTCGAACTGGCTCGGCAAATGATCGATCCCGCCGTCGATCCATTCGTGCCCCGCGTCCTCGTCAATCGCGTCTGGCATCATCTGTTCGGGCGCGGCATCGTGGCATCGACCGATAATTTCGGAGTTCTCGGCGAACGACCGACCCATCCCGAACTGCTCGATTATCTCGCCGGACGTTTCGTCCATGAAGGCTGGTCGATTAAGAAACTGATTCGAGGACTCGTTTTATCGAGTACCTATCGCATGGGCAGTCAGCCGAACCAAGCCGCCGACCGCGCCGATCCCGACGACCTTTTGCTCCATCGCACGAGAATGCGCCGCTTGGAAGGTGAGACCATCCGCGACGCCATGCTGTCCGTTTCCGGCCGGCTCGATCCGCGTCTGTACGGCCCTTCGGTGTTCGTCCACTTGACGGCGTTTCAACAGGGACGCGGCCGACCGGCGAGCGGTCCCCTCGACGGCAACGGTCGCCGCAGCATTTATCTCTCGGTTCGCCGCAACTTTTTGTCGCCGTTTCTGTTGGCTTTCGACACGCCCAGTCCCTTTTCCACCGTGGGACGACGAACCAGTTCCAACGTACCGGCTCAGTCGCTCATTCTGCTCAACGATCCGTTCGTCCACCAACAAGCACAGTTGTGGGCCAAGCGCGTTTCGGCGCAACCCGGATCGACGCGCGACAAGATTGTCGGCATGTACGAAAGCGCTTTCGCCCGCGCGCCTTCGGAGTCGGAACTGGCCGCTTGTCTCGATTTCATCGAGCCTCGTCCTTCCGGTCGAGCGAAAGACAGTCTGACGGCGTGGACCGACCTCGCCCACGTACTGTTCAACGTCAAGGAATTCATCTTCGTGAATTGACTCGAACGGAGGGTTCGGATGTGGAACGGATCGTTTCTCAGTCGGCGTGAGATGCTCGGTCGATGCGCCAACGGTTTCGGCGCGGTGGCGCTGACGGCGTTGCTGGCCGAAGAAGCGCGCTCGTCCTCGGCGACGCCCGCCCCACACTTTCCCGCTCGGGCGCGCAACATCATCTTTCTGTATATGGACGGCGGCCCGTCGCAAGTCGATACCTTCGACTACAAGCCGCTGTTGCGGAAATATCATGGCCGCGATCCGCACACTATCTTCAAGGTGGAGCCGACGCAATTCAACAATGTGGGTCGGGTGATGGCCTCGCCGTGGAAGTTTCAGCGGCGCGGACAAAGCGGGTTGTGGGTCAGCGATCTCTTGCCGCACATGGCCGAGTGCATCGACGATCTTTGCGTGATCCGCTCGATGACCTCGAAGTTTCCCGAACACACCAGCGCCAACTATTTCCTCCACACCGGCTCCGGTTTGCAGGGCCGACCGAGCATGGGCGCATGGGTCAGTTACGGTCTGGGCAGCCTCAATAAAAATCTGCCCGGATTCATCGTCCTCAACGGCGGGCTGATCCCTCCGGGCGGACTCGATAATTTTAACAGCGGATTCCTCCCCGCGGCCTATCAGGGGTCGGTCTTTCGCCCCGCCGATCCTCCCGTCGCCAACATTCGCCGACAGGAAGCGACGGACGCCGAGCAACGGAGAAAACTCGATCTTCTGCGCCGCCTCGACGAAGGCGTGGCCGCGCGTGCCGGCCACGACGATGCCATCGAGTCGGCCATTGCCAATTACGAGACGGCCTATCGCATGCAGACGGCGGTTCCCGAATTGATGGACATCAAAGGGGAAAGCGCGGCAACCAAAAAGATGTACGGTCTCGATGCCGCCTACGCGCCGACGCGCATTTTCGGCACGGAATGCCTCATCGCCCGCCGTCTGATCGAACGCGGCGCGCGCTTCATCGAACTGACTTGTCCCCAAGTTGGCGGCGATCGCTGGGACCAGCACAGCAATCTGCGCGAGGGCCACGAAAACAATGCCCGCGCCGTGGATCGACCGATTTCCGCGCTCTTAAAAGACCTTAAAAAGCGTGGAATGCTGAACGACACTCTCGTGCTGTGGGGAGGCGAGTTTGGCCGCACGCCGTTCGCGCAGGGAGGCGACGGACGCGATCACGATCCGTTCGGCTTTACGATGTGGATGGCCGGCGGGGGCGTCAAGGGCGGCTTCGCTTACGGTGAAACCGACGAGTTCGGCTACAAAGCCGTCGCCAACAAACTCGAAATGCACGATCTGCATGCCACCCTCTTGCACCTCCTCGGCGTCGATCACAAACGTCTGACCGTGCGCTTCGGTGGCCGCGACATGCGCTTAACCGACGTACACGGCGAGGTCGTTAAGGATGTTTTGGCGTGATATTCGGGTTCGATCGAAATGCCCCGGCACGCGGCACTTCGTCGACCGTCCGGCGAGTCATCCATCGAGAAAGACGCAACAACAACAGCCCCGCCACCAGCAACGCGCCAGACAACAAGGCCAGACCGGGGAAGAAGGAGAACGAGTGCGCGAACTCGATGCCGGCATAGACCATGTACGCGCAAATGCCGCAGAAGAGCAGCGGCAATTCCGGATAGAACGGAACGCGGAAAGGTCGCTCCAACGACGGATCGAGTTGACGGAGGACGAAGAGGGATAGACCGCAGAACAAAAAGAACAGCCAAAATAGCGGGGTCGTCAGCACGCTCAACACCTCGAATCCGCCGTGGCCCATCCATTCGACTTTGGCAAAGCCCAGGGCTTGAAGCGACTCGTTGATCCAAATGCGTCCGCTCGACGTGCCGATGGCCCCGATGGAGACGAGACTTACGGACGATTGGATCGTTAGGGCAACCCAGGGAGTCCGCGTTTTCGACCGCATTCGCCCCAGCCAAGCGAACACCGCATGATCGCCGCCCAGCGCGGCATAGACGCGCGATCCGGAGAACATCATCCCGTTGATCGCTCCGAGAGCCGAGAGAACCACCAACACCGAAATGGCTCGACCGCCCCAAGGTCCGAGGCGCGCTTTTAACAAATCGGCGGCAATGGCATCCGAGTTTCGAGCCGTCTCGAACCCCAATCCCCAGAGAAAAGCCGCGTTTAGGAGTAGATAAATCAACATAACAGCCGCCGTGCCCAGGAGGAGCGAACGGACGACGGCGCGCGAACCGCCGCGCACTTCAGCCGCCACGAAAGCTGCGTCGTTCCAACCGCCGTAGGTCAGCAGGACCAACACCATCGCCGTGGCTAGGGAAGGCGTGGAAGCGGTTGGAGGACGATGGACGGTGGAACTGGCATCGAATCCTGCGAGGAAGCCGACTAACACCACGCCGCTCAACCCGACAACCTTGGCGATGGTTAGCAGATTCTGTGTGCGCCGACCGAAGACGACGCCGAGCAGATTGAGCAGCGTGAGGAGCAACACGGCCGCGCAGGCCCACAACCAACGCCGCTCCTCGGGAATCGTCCACATGGAAGCGGAGTAGTCGGCGAAGACAAAAGCCATCATGGCGATGTTGGCGGCGCGCACGATGGAGAGCTGAAACCAAGCGAACAGAAAGCCGAGCCACGACCCGAAGGCGCGCGTCAAATAGACGTAATCGCCGCCGGAGCGAGGATAGGCGGCAGCCAACTCGGCCAGACACAATGCACCGACGAACGACACGCCGCCACCCAGCAGCCAGACTCCCATCGCTTCCCAAGGGCCAGAGACATTGCGATAGACAATCGGCGGCGTCTCGTAAATGCCCGCGCCAACGACGATGCCGATGATGATGCTGACAACATCCCACAGCCCCAGCGGCGCGCGCCTCGCCGCTTCCGTCTCCGATGAGTGAGTCATGCGCGCTTTCCTTTGCTCTGTGACGGCCTTAGCACTACAGGGCTACGCCCCTCTCCCCTGTACTCAGGAGGAGAGGGGCCGGGGACAGGAGGCTTTCTCGGATCGCTCGCTTATTTGGTCGCACGGTCGGTTCGTTCGCCTTTGAGGATACCTTGCGCGCGGAGCCAGGCTTCGCAGCTTTTGGGCCAAGTGGAACACGGTTTGTCGGTCGGGCGCAGTCCAAATCCATGGCCTCCGGTCGAGTAGATGTGCAACTCGGTTGGAACTCCGGCGCTTTTCAGGGCCAGATATGTGCGCACGCTGTTCTCCGGAGTAATCGGATCGTTTCCGGCATGGGCGAAGAACGTCGGCGGGCACTCTTTACGAACGCGAATTTCGGGGTTCAATCCCTCCCCTTTATTCTTCGCCAGATAGGCCGGGTAAACCAAAACGGTGAAGTCGGGTCGGCAGTCGATCTTGTCCACGTCGTCGAGAACATCGTAGGCGCGCTTGTCGAAGTTGGTGGATGCCGACGCCGCCAGATGTCCGCCCGCCGAGAAACCGAGTATGCCGATCCGTTTTGGGTCGATACGCCATTCTTTCGCCTTGCCGCGGACCAGGCTCACGGCCCGCTGAGCGTCCTGTAGTGGTCCGAGCGGCGGTTTGTCCTTGGCCTGGTCGGGTCGGCGCGGCACGCGATACTTCAGCACGATGCCGGTGACGCCGATCGAATTCAACCATTGTGCCACTTCGGTGCCTTCGAGATCCCAGGCCAGAATGCTATAGCCGCCGCCGGGACAGATCACCACCGCCGCGCCGGTGTCCTTCTCTTTCGCCGGACGGAAGATCGTCAGCGTCGGCTTGCTGACGTTGCCCAATATCTTGATGCCTCCGACGGGAGAGGTGTGATCGCGTAGATTTTCCTCGCCGATGGGTTTTACTTCACCGGGCGCTTTGCCCGGCCACACGTCCAGGACTTCGGGTTTCTCCGCCGTCCATCCCAGAGGGGCGAAGGTCAGAATGGCGCATAAAGAGAGCGATGCCGTAATTCGGCTCATGATGGTTCTCCACGGGCGAAACGTAATTTCTCTCGTTTTGAGGTTACTTGGTAGCACTCGCGGCCTTGTCGCTCTTGGGAAGGATTCCTTGCACGCGCAACCAGGCTTCGCAGCTTTTGGGCCAGGTCGAACTCGGCTTGCCGGTCGGGCGCAGTCCAAAACCGTGGCCTCCGGTCGAGTAAACGTGCAACTCGGCGGGGACGCCGGCGCGCTTGAGGGCCAGATACATCCGCACGCTGTTCTCCGGCGAGACGCGATCGTCGCCGGCGTGGGCGAAGAACATCGGCGGACACTCCTTGCGAACGCGGATCTCCTCGGCCAGTTCCTCCTTGCCGCGCTGGATCACCCCGCCGGGATAGATCATGACGGCGAAATCGGGGCGGCAATCGGTCTTGTCGATGGCGTCGATGGTCTCGTAAGCGCGTTTGTCGAATTGGGTGGACGCCCAGGCGGACAAATGCCCTCCCGCGGAAAAGCCGAGTATTCCAATCTTTTTAGGGTTAATCTGCCATTCCTTCGCTTTCGCTCGGACCAGACTGAGCGCGCGTTGAGCGTCTTGCAGCGAGCCGACGGGCGGTTTATCTTTGGCTTGGTCGGGGCGGCGCGGCACGCGATATTTCAGCACGATGCCGGTGACGCCGATCGAGTTCAACCACGCCGCCACTTCCTCGCCCTCGTGCGTCCAAGCCAACACATTGTAACCGCCGCCCGGACAAACGATCGCCGCCACCCCGGTGTCTTTGTCCTTGGCCGGACGATACACCGTCAGCGTCGGCTTGCTGACGTTGGTGATGCTCTTGTTCCCTTTGGTTTCTTTCACGATCTCTTCGCCGATGGGCTTGTTCTCACCCGGCGCTTTACCGGGCCATACGTCGAGAACTTCGGGCTTTTCCGCCGTCCACGCCACGGGGACGACGATCAGAAGGGCGAACGGGATCCAAGTAGCGGCAAGTCGGCTCATCGGAAACCTCCTCGGATACGGGGATGTTGAAGCGGGTGAGAATAATATAGAGGAGATGCGACGACGTGCGAGGAGAATCTCTCGAAAGCTACCAACGATTGCGTTGATTCCTGCGATTCCAGATCCGAATGCCCTCGAAGAGAGAAATCGAGAGCGAGCCTGTGTGAAGCGGAAAGCGGTGTGGGGCGGCGAACGGAAGCTCGCTTGCTCCCGTTCGCGCGGAACCTTTTGTTTTCAGAACGGCGGCTTGCCCGAAGCGTCGAGCATCGGCGGTTCGGGGCTGGTCGGGGTCATGCGCCCCGATGGTATGGGGACAATCCGAGACGACGCCGCGGGCATTGCCGTCGTCGTGCCGGGGACGTTGGAGGCCGTTTGGAACGGAGTTGAGCCAATCGGCGTTGGTGCGACCGGCGGAAGGCCCGAATACATCGGTTCTCCATACACCATTGGTGCCTCGTTCGCCACCGAATGTTTGCGCAGCCAGCGATGCTTGAACAAAGGATGCCGAGCCGAGCAAGCGGAACCGTCGCCACACCCGAACACATTATGCGAGCGATTGGGATACTGATTGGCGTAACTCGCTCCATAGCAACATGGGCCGAAAAAACTGCCTGCATGTGCCGAGCTGTAACCCAAGGGCGCGAGGGCCATTGCGGAAAGAGCCAGAAGCCAAGAACGACGCCGCATTGTGATACCCTCCTTGGGAAAAGAGAAACTTCCGCTGCTAGTTTTCCCTCTCCTTCGACTTCAGGCAAGCGACCGACGGCAGTTTTCGACCGGAATCCGCGTTCGAGGTTCGTTCGCACAGTTAGAAAGCGAATAGTCCACAAGCTCGTTCATCTTTGTGCGGCTCATCGTAGCGCCAAAAATGCCTTCACCAGAGCGGAAAAGTTCGAGCGAGACAGAGTTTTCCGTTGACACTCTCTCGCACCGTCCTATAATTCACCGTGTCCGAGCGATAGAGGCTTTCACAACGACACGAGACGAACATGATTCGTAATATCTTGCGAACTTTCGTTGAGGGATGAGGCTCTATCGTTACTAGCCGAACGGATAGCGCCAAACCCGACCGGTTTGGCTTTTTTGTTTGCGGATGGGCGGGTATAGCTCAGTTGGCTAGAGCGCAGCTCTGATAAAGCTGAGGTCCTTGGTTCGAATCCAAGTACCCGCACTACCTTCGGTTTCTCTTTTTTGGGGATGTAGCTCAGTTGGGAGAGCATGGCGTTTGCAACGCCAGGGTCAGGGGTTCGAATCCCCTCATCTCCACCTTCAACACCAATCCCACGCATTCAAGCAAGTCACCCGGCAGCTTACGCTGCCGGTTCGCCTTCTGATCGATGCCGATTACCCGGCAGCTTACGCTGCCGGTTCGCCTTCCGCTTGACAATCGGCCCTCGAACGAACAAACTAAATTGTCGAAGAAGTAGCGACCCACCTAATTAGTTCGACTATCATGCCAAACGAATACGTCACTGCCGCCCATCGCTGCCGTTTCCTCTATTGGGCCGTCTCGATCGGATTGGCTTTATCGACCGCTGCCGAACGGGGCAACGCCGCCGAGGGACGCAACGGCGAGCAGATTTATCGAGCCGACTGCGCCTCGTGTCATGGGACAAAGGGCGAAGGCGGCGACGAGTACGACCGTCCCCTCGTCGGCGACCGCTCGGTGGCGCAGTTGACGCGCTACATTGCCAAGTCGATGCCCAAGGATGCGGCCAAGAAATGCAGCGCCGAAGACGCGCGAAAGGTAGCCAGCTTCATTTACGAGGCGTTCTATTCCAAGACGGCGCGGGAGCGGAACAAGCCGCCACGCATCGAACTATCGCGTCTGACGGTTCGGCAATATCGCCAAACGGCCACCGACCTCATCGGCTCCTTTCAGGGCAGGGAGCGCTGGGACGAACGACGCGGCCTCAAGGGGGAATACTTCAAAGGACGACGATTTCAGCCCAACGAGCGCGTTCTCGACCGCATCGACCCACAAATACGCCTCGACTTCGGCGAGGACGGTCCCGATCCGAAGAAGTTTGAAGCCGATCAATTCTCGATCCGCTGGACGGGTTCGCTGCTCGCGCCGGAAACCGGCCAATATGAATTCGTCGTCCGCACCGAACACGCGGCGCGGTTGTATCTGAACGACAACAAACATCCCCTGATCGACGCCTGGGTGAAGTCGGGCAAAGATACGGAGCATCGTGGCTCGATCTTTCTGCTGGGCGGGCGCGCGTATCCGTTGCGGTTGGAGTTTTCCAAGGCCAAACAAGGCGTGGATGACTCCAAGACCAACAAGAAGAAGCCGCGAATCAAGGCGTCGATCGCCTTGGAATGGAAGCTGCCCCATCGCGCGGCGGAGGTGGTTCCGCAGCGCTGTCTCTCACCCCTTCCGACTCCGGTATTATTCGTGTTAACGACTCCGTTTCCGCCGGACGATCGCAGTATCGGCTACGAGCGCGGCACTTCGATCTCGCGGGCCTGGGAACAGGCGACGACGGACGCGGCCATCGAAATCGCCGACTATGTGGCAGGCCGTCTTGCCGAACTATCCGGCGCATCCGATAGCGCTGCCGATCGCCCCGCGAAACTGCGCGAATTCTGCCTCCGCTTCGCCGAGCGCGCCTTTCGCCGTCCGCTGACCGACGAACAAAAACGCCTCTATGTCGAACATTTCTTCGCCCAAGGCAAAGAAGTCGAAACAGCAGTCAAACGCTGTGTCTTGCTCGTCCTCAAGTCGCCTCGCTTTCTCTATCGGGAAGCCGGTGGCGCGAGCGATGCTTACGAGACGGCGTGCCGACTCTCGTTCGCCTTGTGGGATTCGTTACCCGATGAGGAACTATCGAAAGCCGCGTCGAGCGGCCGGCTCGTCAAACCCAAGGAGATTCGATCTCAGGCCGAGCGCATGATGCGCGATCCGCGCAGTCGAGCCAAGCTGCACGAGTTCTTGCTGCAATGGCTCAAAGTCGACGCCGTCCCCGATCTGGCCAAGGACGCAAGGCAATATCCCGGTTTCGATCTCGCGGCGGCCACCGATCTCCGCACCTCGCTGGAACTGTTCCTCGACGATGTTGCGTGGAGCGAGCGTTCGGATTTTCGCAAGCTGTTTCTAGCCGAATCGCTCTATCTGAATGGCCGGTTGGCGCGGTTGTACGGCGTCGATCTCTCCGCCGACTCCGGGTTTCAAAAAGTTACTCCCAAGTCCGGCACACGCGCCGGCATCCTCACGCATCCCTACTTGATGGCGACGTTCGCCTACACCGCATCGAGTTCGCCGATCCATCGCGGTGTCTTCTTGGCGCGCAGCGTCTTGGGACGAACCTTGTTGCCGCCTCCCGAAGCCTTCGCCCCCTTGGCTCCGGACCTGCATCCGAAATTGACCACGCGCGAACGAATCGATCTGCAAACGCGCCCGCAGGCTTGTCAAACCTGCCACGGCACGATCAACCCACTCGGCTTTACGATGGAGAACTTCGACGCCATCGGTCGATTTCGCGAGAGGGAAAAGGATCGTCCCGTCGATGCCACCGGCAGCTATTTGACGAAGAAGGGCACGGTCGTGAAATTCACCGGCGTTCGAGCGCTGGCCGCGTTTCTGGCCGACAGCGACGAGGTTCACGAAGCGTTCGTCGAGCAGCTTTTCCACTACTTCGTCAAACAGCCGATTCGCGCCTACGGCTCCGACAAGACCGAAGAATTGCGGCGATTCTTTGTTGACAACGGTTGCAATGTGCCCAAACTGATGGGAGAGATCGCGGTACAAGCCGCGCTACTGCCATCCGACGAGAAAACGAAAGAACGAAAACTTCAGCTGGAGAAGTGAAGCGATGTCGAAAAGAACACGACGGGAGTTCATACGCGATCTCGGACTCGGCGGCGCTTCGTTGCCGTTCATCCTCAATCTACCCAGTCTCGGCTTCGCCAATCAAGAACGGCGGAAGCAGAGACTCGTGGTGATGTTCAGCCCCAACGGCGTCGTGCCTTCCGCCTTCTGGCCGGACGCCGAGGGTAAACTTGCCGCCCTGAAGGACAGTCTCAAACCGTTGGAGCCGCTTAAAGAGCGGACGCTGATTCTGCACGGCGTCTGCGACAAGGTACGCGGCGACGGCGACAATCACATGCGCGGCATCGGCTGCTTGCTGACCGGCATCGAACTCTTTCCCGGCAACATCCAGGGCGGCTCGCACACGCCGGCCGGCTGGGCCAGCGGCGCGTCGATCGATCAAGAGATCAAAAACCACTTGCAAGCCAACGCGGCGACGCGCACCCGCTTCGGTTCTCTGGAGTTCGGCGTCATGGTTCCCGATCGCGCCGACACTTGGACGCGCATGGTTTACTCCGGAGGGAACAAGCCCATCGCCCCCATCGACGATCCGTACCGGATGTTCGCCAAGCTATATGGGAGATTAAAGGACAAAGAAAATCTTAAAAGCATCCTCGACGATTTACAAGAGGATCTGCGCAAGGTGCGTGCGGCGGTTGGAACCGAGGACCGCCGATTGCTGGACGAACACGCCGGTTTCGTCCGTGAGATGGAACAAGAGTTGAAGTCCGCCAAAAAGGATGAGATTGGCCATGCCGTTCCCGAACTGGAGCGCGGCGTCAAGACCGAAAACGACAACATCCCGCGCATCTGCAAGATGCAGATCGACTTGATGGTTCGGAGTTTCGCAGCCGATTTCGCGCGTGTGGCCACCTTGCAAATCACCAATTCGGTCGGCCAGGCGCGCATGCGCTGGCTCAAAATCAACGAGGGACACCACGAGTTGTCGCACAGCCCCGACAGCGACAAAGTCGCGCAGGACAAGCTGATTCGCATCAACAAATGGTATTGCGAGCAGTTGGCATATCTGGCGAAACGATTGGCCGAGACGCCGGAACCGGGCGGCGGCGGCAGCCTGCTCGACAACACTCTCCTCGTCTGGACGAACGAATTGGGCAAAGGCAACTCGCATACCCTGGACGACATCCCGTTCGTGATGGTCGGTAACGGCCTCGGATTCAAAATGGGTCGGTCAATTCGCTATCCCAAAGTGCCGCACAATCGTCTGTTGTTATCGCTGGCGCACGGCATGGGCCATCCCCTCAAGACGTTCGGCAATCCCGATTTCTGCGGCGACGGGCCTTTGTCGAAATTGAGCTAACGCGGAGGGAGAAAGGAGGTCGAAATGACAGTCGCTCATCCGCCTTTGGAGCAACATTTCGTTGTGTCTTGGATCGATTGGGACACCTACGTTATTTTTAGCGACAAGTTGGGTGAAAGGAATATTCGCGTCAATTACAACGGCGTGAATATGGAACTCATGACGACCTCTTTGGAGCATGAGAACGCCAAGACGCTTTTGGCACGTCTCCTCGAAGCACTGACCGAAGAGATGGACATCGAGATCAAAAGCGGGGGATCATTGACTTGTCGTCGTCAGGATTTGGATCAGGGTTTCGAGCCGGATGAATCGTACTGGATCGAGCGTGCTGCCCAAATGTTCGACCGGAACGATCTCGATCTCACGCGAGATCCGCCACCGGATCTGTTGTTGGAAGTTGAGATTAGCCGCAGCTTCGTCGATCGATTGGCTATCGCCGCACGTCTCGGCGTACCCGAAGTTTGGCGGTACAACGGCCAAACGATCCGCATCATGCTTTTAGGTTCCGATGGGCATTACGTCGAGAATACGCGCAGCAGAGCGTTTCCGTTTCTTTCAGTGTCCGAGTTGATTCGTTTCCTGCATTCGGATCTAAGCCGTAGCGAGACGAAATTGCTGCGCGCTTTCCGCGCCTGGGTGCGCGAGCAGATGGTGAACGGTTGGCCTACTGCTCCTGCCGCCCCTTCCTAGAGCGCGAGCCGGTCAACGTCGCCACCGCACAACGAAACCAGCGTCTTCGGCGTAGGTCACTTCCCTCTGGGTAAAGCCGTTCGCCTCCAACCAATCGAGCAATCGTTCCGCATCGCTTTTCGTCAAGCGCTCGCGGAGGCTCCATCCTTCGGAGTCGACGACATAGGGACCGGGCAATCGCTGCGAATCATCCCTGCGAATCGGACACATGAACCATCCTCCTCGGGCTGCCGAGCCGCGCTCCGGCGCGGCTCGGCCAGGAGTGGGCTATTTGCGGTCGAGATTGCGGTTCAAATCGTCGGGACTCAGTTCGACTTTTGCGCCGTCCTTCGGCACATCGCGTTTCGCCGTCCAAAGAATGGCGTTGACGACGAGACGGCGGAAGTTTTCGTCGCCCCAATTCTTATGGAAGTGCGCTCCGGTGAAGCCGAACGAGCGTCCGCCGTTGGCCCGGTTGAAGGCCCAGGCGAGAATCTCCTCGCGCCCTTTGTGTTCGCGCGCTGCCGCTGTGCCGCGCGCTTTCTCCGGAGGCGTCGCCTTGAGGATGGGCGTCACTCCTTCCATCTCCGGTTTGAAACGCATGTTGAAATACCATTCGTCCTGAAGGGCGAACGGTTTGACTCCGTTGGTGATGGGATGTTCCGGCAGCGACTTGATCTCCGCCTTCCAGTGAGGATTCGTCGAATAGCCCGTCTCGTAGTAGCCGCCCAACCATTGCAAGACGTGATCGCTCTGGCTTTTGGGATATTCGACGGCATAGTGCAGATTGACGAAGCCGACCCCCTTATCCATCAGCTTTTGCACGACATCTCGATGGTCCTTTTGGATGATGGGATGACCGCCGCCGCCGTCCATGAAAAAGACGACCGTTTTGGCGTCCTCGAAGGTCTTGGGGTTTTTGGGCCAACCGTCGCGCGCCATGACCGGGAAGACTTCGGGCGATTGTTGCAGAAGTTTCATCAGCACGGAGCAGCCCGCAAAGAATTCGTGTTCCCCCTTGCCGTGGCTGCGACGACCGGCAACCAGTACGATCTTGGTGGCCTTGCTGTCTTTGGGGGGTTGCTTCTCCAGCGGCACGCTGGATTGATCGTAGGGATCGACCTCGGCTGCCGCGATTAGCCAGCCGCAAGCGGCAAAGAGCAACGCGATCGACAGTACGATACCGCCTCGTCGCCAGGGATTGCCTCGCATGGTGTACTCCTTATTGTGGGGTGCAAATGTCCTTGTCCCTCCGCTGGGACCGAGACCATTCGCGCATCGCCGATGATTATATGCACGGCGACAAATTCCCCTCGCACAATTCCCGTCGGATTCTTTATAATGAGTCATAAGGAATCCCGCCAAACAGCACTCGCGGCGCGAGTGCCCCACCTTGGAGTTGTTACCTCATGTTGCACTCACATCGCTGTTTTTGCGTCTTGTGCGCTGCGTTGACGGCGGCGCTGGCCATCTTGTTGTGTGCGGCACCGCAAACCGCGCAGGCCGCGGCACCGGCCAAGCCGGTCAGTTTCATCCGCGAAGTCGCTCCGCTTCTCAAGGAGAAGTGCATCGGCTGTCACGGGGCCAAAAATCCCAAAGGCAAGCTCGACATGACCAAGTACGCCAGCTTCCGCAAGGGAGGCACCAAAGACGATCCTATCGTACCCAGTAAACCCGATGAAAGCTATCTTATTTCGGTACTAACGGCCGCCGACAAGACCAGGATGCCTCCCAAGGACAGCGGCGATCCGATGACGAAAGATCAAATCGGATTGGTGGAGCGTTGGATTGCCGAAGGAGCCAAGCTCGACGCCGAATTGAAGCCGGAGAGCGATCTGCTGCGCGAACTGCGACTGCGGTGGACGCCTCCGCCTCCGCCGTCCGTCTATCCGTATCCCGTTGCCATCACGGCGCTTGCCTTCACCCCGGACAATAAAAAAGTGGTGGCTGGAGGCCATCACGAGTTGACCGTGTGGGACGCGGCAAGCGGCAAGCTCGAAAAGCGCATTCACACTCGCGCCCGCCGAGCGATGGCAATGGCGTTTCTGCCCGACGGGAAATTGGCCGTCGCCGGAGGCCGTCCCGGCGAGGAGGGAGACGTGCGCATTTACGATCTCAATGGGAGTAAAGGGAAGACCGAGAACGGCGTCGCCGTTCTCGATGGCGTCAACGACAAATCTGTCTCGGTGAAACAACTGCTCGACGCCGACGACGAGGTCTTGTGTCTGGCACTCAGCGCCGACGGCAAGAAACTCGCATCGGGCGGCTGCGACCGCATGGTTCACGTTTGGGATCTCAGCGGAGGTTATAACAAAATCAAGGAGCTACCGGCCATTGAGAATCATGCCGATTGGGTGTTCGGCGTGGCCTTCACGCCCGACGGCAAACGTCTGGCCACCGCCAGCCGCGACAAAACCGCCAAGCTCTGGGACATCGCCGCCAAAGAATCCATTTTAACCTTCCCAGATCATCAAAATCCGGTTTATGCTGTCGCCGTCAAGGCCGACGGCACGGTAGCCTATTCGGTCGGCGAGGACAATCAATTGCGCGCGTGGAAGGCCGCACCCGAAGGCAAGCAGATCCGCAACTCCGGCGGGCACGGCAAGTTGATCGTCAAACTGGTTGCCCATCCCAAGCAACCCCTTCTCGTAACCTGTAGTGCCGATCGAACGGTGCGGATTTGGAATGCCGACAGCGGCGCGGCGGTGCGAACGCTGAGCGGCCACGGCGATTACGTCTATGCCGTGGCCATCAGTCCCGATGGCAACCTCATCGCATCGGGCGGCTTCGACGGCGAGATACGCATTTGGAAGTCGGCGGACGGCACGTTGGTAAAGTCGTTCAACGCTTCGCCGGGTCTTGCTGTTCCGGTAAAAAAATGACCGGCTCCAGCCGAACCGAATGGCGCTCTGCAAGTCTTGGTTAGCCGCGACGCGGAGCGGAGCGCGAGACAACTCGCTCCGCTCCGCGTCGCGGCTAACCAACGTGTGCGCGATCCGCCGGAAAGCCGCTCAATACCGAGGCATCGAAGCCAGCAGGAATTGCCACACCGATTGAAACTCGGAGACTTGGGTCATCCAGGTATCGACCCAATGGAGCCAAGTCGTCCACGGCGATTGGTACGGAGTCGAAGACACTGTGGCGGTGAAGCTGACGGTCGCGGAGAGCGTCGTGCCGTCGGCGCTTACATAGACCGTGGCCGATCCGCTGCCCGAACTGGGTGCCGTGTACAAGCCCGTGCCATCGAGGGAACCGCGTCCCGCCAACGACCAATTCCACGCCGGTTGCACCATCATGGAATGACCGAACTGGTCCGTCGCCGTCGCCGAGAAACGCAACGAGCCACTATCCGCGACATTGCCACTGAGCGGCGTCAGCGCGATTTGCGAAACGGTCTGTTGAACCGTGACGTTGACATCGCTTGTTGCCGAGAGACCGTAGACGTTCGTCGCCGTCACTTGGAAGGTGTAAGAGCCGGCATCGTGGAATGTCACCGTCGTGTTTCGAGCGGCATCGGTTCCATTGAGCGAGAAGCTCGGTGCCGTTGCTCCCGATGGCTCGCGGACGACCGACCAGGTGTAAGTGACCACGGCGGGATTGTAGCTGTCGCCCGCGGCGACGGAAAGGTTGGTTGTCGTGCCGGTCACGAGGCTCGGCGCGGCGCTGGCCCCGGAGACGATCCAAGGCGCGGTTGGCGTCGAAGCGCCCAATCCGTCTAAACCGCCGACGACGAGATTGGCAATGGGCGAACCGCGTCCGGTGACAAGATCGTATCCCGTTCCCGCCGAATAGCCGCCGTTGCTGCCGCTCGTGATGTCGTGGAAATCGCTCTGAGGCAAACGATAGAGCGCCGGTAGAGTCTGAGACGCTCCGTCGAGCGTTCCTTGTCCGGCCAGCTCGCGGCCTTGATCGGCGATGGCCACGAGGGCAGCCCACTGCGGAGCGCCCGCGCTGGTTCCGTACACCTCGATCCATCCGCCATACGATGTGTCGTAAACGGCATAGGGAGAGTTTGAAGAGGCGTTATAGGCCACATCGGGAACGGCGCGCTGCGTGCCGGACTGTGTCACCACACCTTGCTGATAGCTCGGTTGCGACTCGTAGGCGCTGACCCCTCCGCCGCTGCCGCTCCAAGCGACCTCGCCGAGGTAGTTGCCGGAAGCATCGGTCGTCAGCTGGGTGCCGCCCACCGACAACACGTTGGGAGAGACCGAGGGATACTCCGGCGCGCCGGCCGATCCGGCATCGCCGCTGGAAGCCACGAACGTAATGCCTTGATGTCCCGCTGGGGTGGTGAAATAGCTGTCGTATGCCGCTTCGCTCGACCATTCGCCGCCTCCCCAACTGGTGGAGACGACCGAAACGCCCGGCTGATTGCGCGCGTAGTTCAGCCCCGCCATCAGGTCGGAATAGCTGCTGGAGTTGGCCTCCACGAGGAGGATGTTCGCTCCCGGAGCCATGGCGTGCGCCCACTCGACATCGAGGCTGATCTCCATGCCCCAGCTGGTGTTCGCGGTCGGCAAAGCACTGCCGCCGTTTTGATTCACCACCCGAAAGCTCGGAGGCGCGGAAAGACCGTAGGTCGAATCGAACGTCTGCAAATCGGCGGCGATGTTCGGCTGATTGTAGGCGTCCACGATGGCGATGGTCTGTCCGCTGCCATTGCCCTTGATGGTGCCGTTGGCGAACGAGATTTGATTGAAGCCATACGCTTGGCTGATCTGATTGGGGCTGAATCCAGCGGGTTGACCGGGGCCGCCGT
>JAJXWW010000189.1 GCA_021781415.1 Planctomycetota bacterium | reverse complement strand
GCGACGCTGGCACACATGAAATCGACGATGGCTTGCGGCGTGTAGACGATGCCGTGCGTGTCGGCCGTCTTCACCGAATAGCCCTGGAAAAATCGCTCGTACACCGTGTTCAAGAAGTGCTGTTTGTCGCTGAATTCCGGCATGGTGTGGGCGGCGTTCTCGATGGCGACGTAAAAACGATCCAGCGACTTCTGAAAATCGTCGCGGTTGAAACTCTTGCTGACCAGGGCGTCGATAACCGTCTCCACCTCGGCGGCGATGACATTGCGACGTGTGAACTCCGGATTGTCGAAAATCTTGCGGAACAGGCGTTCGGTAAGCAAGTGCTGCACCAGCATCTCATCGACGGCGGCTCGGCTGATGTTCGGATTCAACGCCGATTGACACAGAGCGAAGAAGCTGTCGAAGGCGGTCTGGAACTTGGCATTGTCGCGGTGAGCGGCGTCGATCTTCTCGGTCAGTTTGCCGGCCAGATCGGGTACGCGGTCCTTAAACTCCTCGACCGCCTTGGCGAAGTCCTCGATCTCCGGCTCGGCGTAATCGAAAAACAGGTTGAGCAGATCGGCGACATTTTGCGCATCGGTGAGGTCGACGCGCAGCACCTCGCGATGGCCCTGGAACAAGACGGCTTGGCGCGTATCCTCGAAAATGATGTTGTTGAGCGGATAGCCCTTCTTGATCTTCTTGGCGATCTCGGCGTCGAGATCGTCGTCGGTATCCTTGGCCTCCCAGTAGCCGCGATGGAGATTGAAGTCGTCGCACACCGTACCAACGGGCACAGCGCGCTTGCCGCCGCTGCGAGTACTTTGTTCGGGCACGAGCAGCCAGTGGTGCGTCTTGGCGGTGTCGGCGAGAAGGTTCTGGAAAGCGGAGCGCAGGGCGGTCTCGTGTCCGATCTCGTGTTCGCGGTAATCTTGCAGCGTTTGATAATACGTCTGAATAGCTTTGTTCGTAGACTTAATGGCGTTCATCGTCGGCTGAGCCTCCGCTGGGTTTCGGCAATGTGGCCATTGTAACGCGAAGACGGCGAGACGAAAGGTCAGCCGCTCGCCGGCGCGGTGGAGAGAAATTGCTGTATGATGGGGTTACGTCGGTTCGGAGCGAACTTTGTCGAGGAGTTGCGTCCATGCCTGGAAAATCGAAAGCGTCGCTGCGAGGGGGGATCGCTTGCTTGGTCGTCGCCCTGGTTGGGTGTACGCCTTCCGAGCCGCGCGTGGTTCTGTACTGCGCTCAGGACCGCGATTTCGCCGTGCCGCTGTTCGACGACTTCTACCGTGGAAGCAACCTGCGGATTGTACCCACTTACGATACCGAGAAAAATAAATCGGTGGGACTGTACGAGGAGCTGCTCGCCGAACGCAATCGACCGCGCTGCGATGTCTTCTGGAACAACGAGATTCTGTCCACGATCCGCCTGCAAAAACAAGGTTTGCTCGAACCCTACGACAGCCCCTCCGCCAAGCCGTATCCCTCCGAGGCGAAGGCGAGGGATCACACTTGGCACGCTTTTGCCGCCCGCGCTCGCATTCTGATCGTCAATACAAAGCTGGTGCCGGAGAAAGAGCGACCGCGCAGTCTGTTCGATCTGACCGAGCCGCACTGGCGCGGTCGAATCGTGATGGCCAAGCCGCAATTCGGCACTGCGGCGACGCAGCTCGCTTGTCTCTTTCAGGTACTCGGCGAGGAACGAGCGAAGCGGTATTACCTCGACCTGAAGGCCAACGGCATCCAGATTGCGCCGGGCAACAAGGATGTGGCCGTGTGGGTTGGTCGAGGCCGAACGCCTACGGGACAGCCGGTCTCCATCGGTATCACCGACACCGACGATGCGATGGAGGAACTGCGCGAGCAACACGAGGTCGCACTCGTCTACCCCGACCGCGACGGCATCGGTACGCTGCTTATTCCCAACGCGGTTTCGATTGTGAAGGGATGCCCCAATCGAGACGGAGCGCGGCGACTGGTCGATTATCTTCTAAGCGCCGAGGTGGAAAAGCGATTGGCGGAGGGAAAGAGCCATCAAGTGCCGCTCAATCCCGACGTGAAAGCTGAACTGCCGAGTGAGATCGAGACTCCGACGAAGGTAAATGCGATGGCGGTCGATTTCGAGAAAGCGGCAGACCAATGGAATGAGGCGGAGAGGTTCGCGCGGCGCGAATTCGCGGGACCGTGAGATTTCCTCATTCTGAAATATTGAAATTCGGATCGCCCGCTTGACAGCCCCTCGCTTTTTCGTTCACATACAAGGCGGAGAGACATCGAGCCGCGAACCAATGAGGCTTCCACCGCGTAAAGACAGCAGGGAGAACGTGGAGCTACCTGACCCCCTAAGCCTTTGTTCCGACGAAGAACTACTGAGTCGATTCCGTCGCGGACAGACGGAGACGTTCGGCTTGTTGGTGCGCCGATACGAGCGCGAACTGTACGGCTATTTGCGCCGCTACTTGGGTGACGACAGCTTGGCCGAGGATGTGTTTCAGAATACCTTCTTGCAGCTGTATCTGAAGAGCGGACAGTATGAAGAAGGACGACCAGTTCGACCTTGGCTGTACACCATCGCCACCCACCAAGCCATCGACGCTCTACGCCGCAACGCCCGCCATCAGATTCTGAGTCTGGAACAGCAACGCGCCGAGGGAAGCGACGGCGAAGCGCGCAGTCTGCTCGATTCGCTGGAGAGTCGAGGCGCGTCGCCACTTGAGAATCTCTCTGCCGAGGAGCGGAAGGAGCGCGTTCGCGCGGGGGTAGATCGATTGCCCGATTTTCTGCGCCAGGTCGTACTCTTGGCCTACTATCAAGGTTTGAAGTATCGAGAAATTGCCGACATACTCGAAATCCCCGTCGGCACGGTGAAATCGAGACTGCACGCGGCACTGAGCAAGCTTCAGGAAGCCTGGAGCGAATCGCCTTCGATGTTCGAGGTATGACGCAACCAGACGGCGATTAGCCCAGCCCGTCTGAAAACGCGGCAGGTAAGAAGGCCCAATCTACTATGGAACAGAATCTAGTCGGATATTTGCTCAAAGCGCTCGACGACGAGACGCAACGACAGATCGAGTGTTCGTTGCGGCAGTCGCCAGAGTTGCGTTCGTCGGCGAAAGTTTTGGAACGGGCGCTCGCACCGTTGGCCGCCGACCGAGAACCGCCTCCGCCGTGTCCGGGCCTCGTTCTCTCGACGTTGGCTCGGGTGGCCGAACATCAGTGTCGCAAATTGCCGGACGCGCCGCTGCCGCCGCGCAGTCAAGCAACGCCAGCTGCGCGCCATTGGCTGCGTCGTCCCGATGTCTTGGTGGCCGCCTTGCTCTTGATCTTGTTGGGAGGCATCGGTTCCTCGTATTTGGTGCATGTTTGGCGCGAATACGATGGGCGGAGCCAGTGTCAGAACAACTTGTTTCAGATCTGGACGGGTTTGCAGGGCTATCGAGATGTCCACGAAGGCTATTACCCACGCATCGAAGAGTCCGGTTCGCGCGGCGTGGCTGGCATGTTTGTCCCATCGCTCCGGGACAGCGGCATGCTCGCCAACAATGTCTCCTTGAATTGCCCCGCCAAGGACCGTCGTCCCGATAAGCCCCTTTCGATATACGAATTGGAGAAATTGTACTCCAAGGACTCGGCTGCGTTCCGTCAAGAGGCGCGGAAATTGTCCGGCGATTATGCTTACACCTTGGGATACCACGACGCGGCGGGTTACCACGGCCTGCGCGCCGACTCCGGCGATCAACTGCCCATCGTCGCCGACTTGCTCGAAAGTCCGGCCCAAAGCAACAGCTTCAACCACGGCGGAAAAGGACAAAACGTCCTCTTTCTCGGCGGAAACGTCGATTGGCGCACGAACCGCAACGCCGGGATCAACGGCGACGATATTTTCGTCAATTGGGACAACCGCGTCGAGGCCGGCAAAGCGCGCGAAGACAGCGTTCTCGGCCCCGGAGACGCCAGCCCGTCCCCCCATCCCTGAGACGATCGGCGCTCTGCGACTATAATTCCCTTCGCTCCCTCATCGGCGAGCGGGGGGTGTCATCCCCCCGATTTCCGCAGCGTTCAGGGGGCTGACACCGCCTCCGCTCGCCCTTGCTTTTTTGCAGAAGGATAAAATCGCATGAACGCCGCCGATCTCTGGCAACGCTATCGAAGCCATCTCTGTAGCGCCCCGTCGCTCGATCTGACGCTCGACATCAGCCGTATGTCGTTTGACGCAGCGTTTCTCGAACGCATGGAACCGGCCATGCAGCGCGCCTATCGAGCGATGGATGCTCTCGAAAAGGGAGCCATCGCCAATCCGGACGAACAACGCATGGTCGGTCACTATTGGCTGCGCGATCCCGAACGCGCCCCCAATCCGGAGATTGCCAAAGAGATCCGCGACAGCGTGGCCAACATCCAAGCGTTTGCCGCCGACATTCACTCCGGCAAGATCAAACCGCCGCAAGCGGCCCGGTTCACGCAATTCCTGTCCATCGGCATCGGCGGCTCGGCTCTCGGCCCAGAGTTCGTTGCCGACGCGCTGCATCAGCCGGGACGCGATCGCCTGAAACCTCACTTCATCGACAATACCGATCCCGATGGGATGGCAAGGACGCTGGCCGAGTTGGATGACAAACTCAACGAAACGCTGGTTCTTGTCATATCGAAGAGCGGCGGCACTCCGGAGCCGCACAACGGCATGACCGTGGCTGCCGCCGCCTTCAAGGCCGCCGGACTGGCGTTCGCCCCCCAAGCCGTCGCCGTCACCATGTTCGGCTCGCATCTCGATAAGCAAGCCGTCGGCGAGAAATGGCTGGCCCGCTTCCCCATGTTCGACTGGGTAGGCGGACGCACCAGCGAACTGTCCGCAGTCGGGCTCGTCCCCGGAGCGCTGCAAGGCATCGACGTGAACGCCATGCTTGCCGGTGCGGCGGCCTGCGACGAAGTGACCCGCGTTCCCGACACGCGCCGCAACCCCGCCGCGCTGTTGGCCCTGATGTGGTATCACGCCACCGGCGGCAAGGGGCAGAAGGACATGGTCGTTCTTCCCTATAAAGATCGTCTATTACTCTTTAGCCGCTATCTGCAACAACTCGTTATGGAATCGCTGGGCAAACGGCTCGATCTCGACGGCAAGCGCGTCGATCAAGGCATCAGCGTGTACGGCAACAAAGGATCGACGGATCAACATGCGTATGTCCAACAGTTGCGCGACGGGGTGAACAATTTCTTCATCACCTTCATCCGCGTCTTGGAATCGGGCGGCACTCCGGTCGAGGTTCAACCCGGCGTCGGCGCGGGCGATTATCTGCACGGCTTCCTTCTCGGCACGCGCGCGGCCCTATTCGACAACGACCGCCAGTCGCTGACGATCACCGTGCGCCGCGTCGAGGCCCGCACCATCGGTATCCTCATCGCCCTGTTCGAGCGTGCCGTCGGCTTCTACGGTACGCTGGTGAACGTCAACGCCTACCATCAACCCGGCGTCGAAGCGGGCAAGAAAGCCGCCGCCGTCGTCCTGGAGTTGCAAGCAAAGGTCGCCAAGGCATTGTCCTCGACGCCGCACACCGCCGTCCAGATCGCCGAGTCCATCGGGGCGATAGATGCCACCGAGACGGTGTATCTTCTCCTCGAACATCTCGCTGCGAATGGGCGTGCCAAACTCACGCACGCCGCCGATCCCGGCGGTAGTACGTTCGCTACGATGTGAGTGCGGTTACGGAATGGTTCGGTTCGTCGGCCTGCCCCGTTGGTGATAACGAGTTCAATGCACTTCGCCCCCGGCGCGAGGACGGCGGTCGGCCCCCCTGCCGTCCGGCAGCTGCCCGTCGGGCAAGTCGTTGTGGGCTGCGGCATGCGCCGGTGCGAGCGGGGTGGCGAATCCCCGGAGTTAGGGTTAGGCCGAACCGATCCCATCGGTCGCATGGTTCAAGGTCCAACACGGCTTTTCCACTGCCTCACTCCTCAATCGAAGTCGAACGCTGGGCTAAACTACCGGGACCGCGCAAGACGTTGAATCTCGGAAGTACGGGATGACTTTTTTATCGGCGAATTGAGAATGAAGAGCGACGAGGCTCTGTGAGAGTCGGATTTCGCAGGTGCGGGAGGGACGTGTTGAACGACCCCAGACCGACCAATGCGGTGCAGGCGAGAAGTTTTTTTCGCACGATGAGGGGTTTGGCGCTCTTCTGTTGAGATCCACGATAGACGCCTACGTCGGGGTTCGCGCGCTTCGATGATATCTAGGATCGAGGACATCTACCCCAGCCGTGGGGACAAGGCTGGCGAATGCACGCGCGGGATTTTTTTGTTGACGAGAGGATTAAGAGGGAATTATGCTGTTGTGAGGTGCTTGAGGCTGTTGCTCTCGCCGACTATTCAGAAACCGTTTCTCCGAAATAGCCCAGGCCCTTCCAAACCAGGTGGATAGCTGTTTGCCGCGCTGATCGCTGCTTGCCACTCGTCGATGCTCAACGAGACAGCATTAGCGTGCTTCTATGATGAGGAGACAGCCGTGATTACCTCCGTCCGTAGTTCGCTCGCCCTCGTTGTCCTGTTGGCGCTGATGGGACAGTACCTCGCTGCCGACGAAGGTCTGTCCCGCGTAAAGATCAGCAAGATCGGCAAACCCGGGACCGCTCTGGTTGAGGTGAAGCCCCGCAACAGTTATGGCTCGGCCTTTTGCATCCATCCTTCTGGTTTGTTCCTCACCAACGAGCATGTGGTCCACCCCGATGGCACGTTCGCGCCTAATGTTCCCCTCCCGCGGGTTGAAATAACCCTGATCCTCAATCCTGGTCTAAAAAAGGAAAAAGCCTATCCAGCTCGCGTCGTCCGCTTCGACAAGGAGCTTGATCTGGCTCTGCTGCGGGTCGAGTCCGCCAAAGAGGACTTTCCCCCCCTCAGCCTCGGCTTGGACGAAAACCTGGAGGAACAAATGGATGTGGTGGCCTTTGGCTTTCCGTTCGGCCAGGCTTTGGCGCTGAACCGACGGGAATTCCCGCCGGTCAGCGTCAACGCCGGCAGCCGATCCCAGAGCGGCGACGCGGGGAACAACCACCGCGAGCAGCCCCAGTCGACAACATCCGATGCGCAATTTCATGGCAGATCCTCCCGCGCTTCTCAATACGTTCCATTCGAGCGCGATGCAGTCAAACTGATTCCGGGACAGTCCTATTCATCATCCCAGCCCGCGAGAGTCGAGTCAAACATTTTCGCATCAACCGAACGCGAGGACGCATCGTCCGATGAAAGGAAGCGCTAAAGCGAGGGCCTTGAACGTCGAAACCAATCTTCGCGCTGCGACGTGGAAGTCGTTCGGGTAAAATAACACACCGACAGTCATGCTTGAATCGAAGGAAGTGGGTAATTCATGGCGATGCTCAAGCGGGTGGAAATTCACGGCTATCGCTCCATTAAAGACGCCGATTTGGAACTTCGCCGATTGAACGTCTTCATTGGAGCGAATGGGGCTGGCAAGAGCAATTTCGTATCCTTCTTCAAAATGCTTAACGAGATGATGGCCGGCCGACTGCAAGAGTACATAGGCAGATCGGGACGAGGACAATCCTTCTTGCATTTTGGTCCGAAGACGACGCCGCAGTTTGAGGCCAGGCTGGAGTTTGAACTAGGCGATGCCTCGGACAACTATTCGCTTCGTTTGATTCATGCGGCAGGCGACACCCTCTTGTTCGCCGAGGAAACATTAGACTATAAGAAAGCAAATTGGGATACACCGCATAATCAGCCTATGTCTCTTGGAGCGGGACACGCCGAAACGCGTATCGGCGATTTGGCTGCACAGGGAAATAAGACAGCCAATGTATTTCGACACATTTTGAACGCTTGTCGCGTCTATCATTTCCACGACACTTCGCCTTCGGCACGAATTCGGCAATATAACTATCGCGACGATAATCGCTGGCTGATGCCCGACGCGGGAAATCTGGCGGCTATGTTGTATGGATATCAACAGGGTTCCGAATTGGTCTATCGACGCATCGTGTCAACCGTGCGGAAGATTCTGCCCGAATTCGCCGATTTCGACCTTGAGCCGAGTCGCCGCAACGACAAAGAGATCGCGCTGAACTGGCGCAAGCGCGGCTGGGATTACCGATTCGGTCCCCATCAGATCTCGGACGGTTCTCTCCGAGCGATGGCGCTATGTACTCTATTCCTGCAACCGGAAAACGACTTGCCGAGCGTTATCGTTCTGGACGAACCGGAATTGGGTCTCCATCCTCTCGCTCTTGAAATCGTCGTCGGGCTGATGCGTGCCGTCTCGACGAAGACCCAAGTTATCGTAGCGACCCAATCGCCGCTGTTGCTCAATTTCCTCGAACCATCGGAGATCGTTGCCGTCGAGTGTAGCGAGGGTCGTTCCGAATTTCGCCGCCTTGAGTCGGAACAACTAAAGGATTGGCTGAAAGACTATTCGTTAGGCGAATTGTGGGAGCGCAACGTCATCGGTGGAGGCCCCCTGCCGTGAAACAATTGTACGTCTTCTGCGAGGGACAAACCGAGCAGCGATTCTGCACACAGTTGTTGCAGCCTCATCTGTTCCCCGATTCCACCGGAGTTATTCACACGCTCGCCGTCGGCGAAAAAGATTACCGTCACGTCTACGGGCTCGGCGGACGGAAAAAGTACGAACGAGTACGACAGTTTATATGCAAAAGTATCAAACAGCGCGAGGGCGTAGGAGTCTACTTTACGACTCTATTCGATCTATACGCTCTGCCGAACGATTTTCCCGGCTCGGTCGAAAACGTGAGAAATCCAGCCGATCCAACTCCCTACGTCCGTGCCTTGGAAACAGCATTTGCGGCGAGCATCGATTATCACCGCTTTGTCCCCTATCTTCAACTGCACGAATATGAGACACTGTTGTTTGCCGATCCAGATGCCTTTGCCTACTCGTTTGAGAATTGCGAATCCGCAATCGAAAAACTCAAGGAGATTGCCGTATCTTTTCAGAGCATCGAAAGAATTGACGACGGGAGAAAGTCCGCCCCCTCCAAACGGATCATCGAGTTGATTCCCCAGTACGAAGGCCGGAAATCGACGGCTGGCCCTGACATCGCGGAGTATATTGGTCTCGAAAAGATTCGGGCCGCTTGCCCTCATTTTCACGAATGGTTGAAGCAATTGGAAAGATTAGCTTGGCAAGCGCGGTGAATCGCCGGCTATCGCACACCGCGATCCAAGACGAAACTACCCCTTTAAGGTTCCATTCGCACTCGTCATCCACCGCGCGGTCATTTTGTTATCGTTAGTCGCAGGCTGCGCTCGGTTTTCTCTCGCCCCGTCTCGACGCGGACGCGCGCCTCGAACTCGCCAAGCGAACAATCCTTATCGACGGAGACGGCGAGCCCTATCGTGCAGTCGGATTTGTCGGGTTTGAAGGACGAGGTCCAAAGGACGGCGCGCAGGAGAATCCCGCCCGCATCCATAGTAACATTCGGTGCGACCGCGAGCGGAGTACCGTTCGCGGTCTTCATCCGTACTTCCAACAAGTGCGATTGCCCAACTCTCAGTTCCAATGCTTTCGGATAAATCAGTTCCAATGCGGGAGTTGGTTGGTCCACTTTCGCCGATTTGATTCGATCGATTGGAAACGTCTCCGTGTCGTCTTTTTCGTTCGGACGCCGAGGCGATGGGCGATCTACCTTGGGTGTCGGAGTAACAACAGTGATCTCGATTGTGGCGGAATCCCGTATATCACCACTGACCCCCAAAACGTTGATCTGCCATGTCCCCGGCACGGCATCTTTGGTGACGACGACGATGGTCTGAACGTCCGTTTGTCCATCGGTAAGCACGGCATCAGGAGCGATTAAACCCTTGGGCAAATGGTGGAGTGTGACCCGAATCGCGTCGGGGAGATCGAATCGCTTCACGCGTATCGGCAGCGGAGCGCTCCCCTCCACGGGAACGGTAAGCGACGGGGGTACGAGGAGAGCAAAGGAACCTCTGGGTTTCGGCGCGGTCAACGCGGTTAGTTCGTCGCGTAAATCCAGCGTCTTCAACTTGTCCGGTTGGAGTTCAACTCGGCGAGTCAGCGAGTGTCCCCGCCAAGTAGCTTTCAGCGAGTAAGTGTATGGCCTCCCTTTGGCTAAGGGCGGAGACTCGAAACGACGCATTTCTCCCATCGATTTTGTCTTGTATCCGTTCACCTCGAGTTCGGCATCCGCGGGCAGAAGCACATCGAGCAGGGCAGGTCTTTTGTCTGCTCCCCAAGCGGAGCGAGGCGTCCATCCGGCCAGAACGACGGTTAGAAAAAAAGAGGCAAAGCGAAAGACGTACAGCTGTTTGCCAATGCTGACCCAGATCATGGGGTGTTCTCCTTCCTCGCCGCGTCGTTTCACGAAGCCGAGGTAGTGTAGTTCCTCGCGTTTGGAATAAATGCTCGGACCCCTCGCCGTAGGTGTGTAGCCTGTGAGAAGTGAGGCGAGCGGCCGAGCAAGGTGGAAGAGTTGGGAGAGCGGAGGACAACGGCTCTCCTACCCGAATGTCCCCCGCCGGCAGCCGGTTTTACCCAACTACCTTCCCTTTTCCCGAAGTCGGAAAAACATTTCACGATCGCGCAAAGCTCGGTTCACCTCCAAGACATTGATGAGTTCCACCCCGGCCCATCCGCCCAGCGGCGCGGTTGATTTCTCCTGGAGGAGCATCTCAATCGCCTTCCGAACATCTCGCGGCTTTCCCCCCGTCTTCTTGGACCAGGCGTCGGCCACGCGGTCGAGCTGATACTCAGCATTTTTCAAGGTAATATGCGGATCGAGTCCGGACCCTGAGGCCATGACGAGATCGGCCGGCACTTGCTCCAATTTCACATCCGAATGTTCTTCTAACCACATCTCGAAGAAATTGGCTTGAATCGACGAGTCTTCCATCGTGGGCACGATTCGTTTTCCAGCCTTGTCCTCGACCGTGCCAGGCCATCTACCGGGGAACGTGCGCGAGAAGCTATCGAAAAACGGCACGGCGAGATCATCTGGTTTTGGATCCGTAATATCCGGATTATTCTTCCTCCACGCTTCAATCTCTTCGACGTGCGCCGTTTGCCAGTCTCGTACATACTCGCCATTCAACGAATCTGCTTTCACCCAGTCCTGGGCCGCAAACGGATACTTTTCCGCCCATTGTGCCACGATGTTCGGCTTGCCTTGGAAGCAATCTCGTTGAAACCATCGCTCGATGTCTTTGCCGACGAGTCGATTCGATTGCGCGTATTTCACAATCGGTCCAAGTGTCTGGGCAACTCGCGCCCGCAGTTTGGGATTGCTTGCTCCGTAGTTGGAACCGCCCGAACCGGCGGCGTTGTACGACACCGCCGAAGGACGCGGCCAGAAATACTCGTCGCAGACAAACGGTTGAGCGATCAGGATCGAGCCGATCGTCTTGCCGTCCTCGACTACCAGACTCCCCGTTGCCCGATGCGGAAAGACGCTTTGACCGATCGCCCACAACGACAGCGGATACAAGACACAACAGAGAAGGACCGTTGCTCCGAGGAGCCACAAATTAGCGCGAATGTGTGCGTTCATCAAATCACCTTCGAGCGATTATGTCTCTACAAGCCCGGAGCGCCAGCGACGGGAAAGAATGCCCGTCGCTGGCGCTCCGGGCTTGTGGCGCATCCTAAAGGATTGCCGATAACACCACGTCAATCAGTTTGATGCCGATAAACGGCACGATCACGCCACCCAGCCCCCAGATCAAAAGGTTTCGGCGCAACAGGGCGTCGGCACCCACCGGACGGTATTTGACGCCCTTCAGTGCAATCGGTATCAAGAGCGGAATCACGATCGCGTTGAAGATCACCGCCGACAGAATGGCGGAGTTTGCCGAGTGTAAGTGCATCACATCAATGGCCTTCAACCACGGCAGCGTCGAGGCGAACAGAGCGGGGACGATGGCGAAATACTTGGCGAGGTCGTTGGCGATGGAAAACGTCGTCAGGGCTCCGCGCGTCATCAAGAGTTGTTTGCCGATCTCGACGACTTCGATCAGCTTGGTCGGATCGCTATCGAGATCGACCATGTTGCCCGCTTCCTTGGCGGCCTGGGTTCCGCTGTTCATCGCCACGCCAACATCGGCTTGGGCCAGTGCCGGGGCGTCGTTGGTTCCGTCGCCCATCATGGCCACCAACTTTCCGCTCTGCTGTTCTTGGCGGATGTAGGCCAACTTCGCCTCCGGCGTGGCCTGGGCGATGTAGTCGTCGACGCCAGCTTGGGCGGCGATGTGCTTGGCCGTCAATGGATTGTCGCCCGTAACCATAACGGTACGCAGCCCCATGCGGCGCAATCTTTCGAAGCGTTCGCTGATGCCCGGCTTCAGAATGTCTTCCAGCACGACTAAGCCGGCGATGCGATTGCCCTCGCAGACCAAGAGCGGTGTCGCACCTTGGCTGGCTACGCCGTCCACCTGCTCTTGCAAACGCGGCGGCAGCGTTCCGTCTTGTTGTTGAATGTAACGCACCACGGCGTCGGCCGCGCCTTTGCGAATGACCCGGCCATCGGGCAAGTCGATGCCGCTCATGCGCGTCTGCGCCGTGAACTCGATAAAGCGCGCCCCGGTCGGCAGCGTGCCGAGGGCCGCGGCATCTTCCATACGTCGATGCAGTTCGACGATGCTCTTCCCCTCCGGCGTTTGATCCGCCGCGGAAGCCAGCGATGCCAAGGCCCCGACATCCGCCGCCGACAACTCGCCCAAGGGCACAAACCGAGTAGCTCGGCGATTTCCCATGGTGATCGTGCCGGTTTTATCGAGCAAGAGCGTGTCCACGTCGCCGGCCACCTCTACCGCTTTACCGCTCTTGGCGAGGATATTGGCGCGCAAGGCGCGATCCATGCCGGCGATGCCTATGGCCGCTAACAACGCGCCGATCGTTGTGGGTATGAGGCACACTAACAGCGCGATCAGCGTCGGAATGTCGGTTCCGAGACTGCGGACTTCTTTGCCGAGATGGGTCTGCATGTACAGCTCGGTATGCCGCGCCATCGGCCAGAGTGCGACCGTGACGATGAGGAAAATCAGGGTAAACGCGGCTAAAACCAGCGAGAGCGCGATCTCGTTGGGCGTGCGCTGGCGAATGGCACCTTCGACGAGGGCGATCATGCGGTCGAGGAACGATTTGCCCGGTCGAGCCGTGATCTCGACGACAATGCCATCGGACAAGACTCGCGTGCCGCCGGTGACGCCGGAACGATCCCCGCCCGCCTCGCGGATGACCGGAGCCGACTCGCCCGTGATCGCCGACTCATCCACCGAGGCGACCCCGGCGACGATCTCTCCATCGCCCGGAATTGTCTGCCCCGCCCGAACGACGACGCAATCCCCTTCTCTCAGCCGAGTGGAAGCCGTCTCTTCCACCCGTTCGTCGTGGGAACCGTCGAATTCGTTCAAAACGTGCTGGGCATCTTCGCGTTTGAAAAGACGATAGGCGGGTGTCTCTTGGCGTGTCTTACGCAGCGCGTCGGCCTGTGCTTTGCCGCGCGCCTCCGCCAGCGCCGAGGCGAAATTGGCGAATAACACCGTTAGAAACAGCCAAACGTCCAGGGCGATCAGATAGCCGAGCGAGGCAACGCTGGGATACCCAAACGCCTTGGCCACGGTATACAAGATCGACAAGCCAGTCCCAATCTCGACCACGAACATCACCGGGTTCTTCCACTGGATGTCCGGGCGCAGCATAATAAACGACTGCACGAGTGCCGTTTTCATCAGATCCGGAGCAAACAACCCCTGGCGACGACTGAGGCGGCGCGACAATTTCGGGTCCGCGGGGGCGGCGGCAGAAGGTGGCGTCATCGTTTGCGACATAAAGGTTCCTCTTGCTCGCTCTGGCTCACGCCGCGGAGCGGCGAAGCGTGCATTCCCACGCGGAGCGTGGGAACGAGGTACGAGGCACGAGATTAGAACGGTATCGGTCCCAAATGCTCGGCGACTGGCCCCAAGACGGCGGCGGGCATGAACAGTAGCGCGCCGACCAATAAAATCGTGCCGAGCAGGACGAAGCCGAAGGTCAGCGTATCGGTGCGGAGCGTGCCGGAGGTAAACGGCGTGCGTTTCTTGGCGGCCAAACTACCGGCCAACGCCAACGGCGCGACAATCGGAATGAAGCGCCCCAGAAGCATGACCAGACCCGTCGCAATATCCCAAGGGCGCGTATTGTACGGCTCCGGCTTCGCATCGTTGAAACCCCAGGTGTCGCTCAGTCCCTCGAAACCGGAGCCGTTATTCGCGGAAGCGGAGCTAAATTCGTAGAGAATCTGCGAGAAGCCATGCGGTCCCGGATTGCTCGTCGCCTCGGTTCCCCACGAGAGAGCCGCGAACAATCCCGTCGGGCCGAGAATCAAAATCGGATGAATCAGCAGCGCGAGCATGGCCAATTTCATCTCGCGCGCCTCGACTTTTTTGCCGAGGTACTCCGGCGTGCGACCGACCATCAGTCCGGCGAGAAACACGCCGACGATGAGGTAAACGAGGAGATTGACCAGGCCGACGCCTTTGCCACCGAAGACGCAATTGAGCCACATGCCGGTCAACGGCGTCAGCCCCGCAAGAGGGTTCAGACTGTCGTGCATGCAATTGACCGAGCCGCACGTCACCGCCGTGGTGACCGCTGAGAACGTCGCGCCCGCCGAGGTGCCGAAACGCAACTCCTTGCCTTCGAGATTGCCCATGTCCATCGCATCGACGGGCAATCCCGCAAGTGCGGGATTGGGTTGTTGCGTGTCGAAGTGGACGGCCCAGACGATCATTGCGACGAAGAGCGATAGCATGACGCCGTAAATGACGGCGGCTTGACGCATCTGTCCGAGCAGACGGCCAAACATCACGACGAGCGAGAACGGGAAAATGAGGATGCTGACGCTCTCGAAATAATTGGTCCAAGCATTGGGATTCTCGTAGGGGTGAGCCGAGTTTGCGCCGAAGAAGCCGCCGCCGTTGGTGCCGAAGTGCTTGATCGGCAGCACCGCGGCGACCGGACCTCGCGCGATGAGTTGACTTTTCGGATCGCCCTTATCATCTTTGCCCATCGCGCCCGGCTCCAGCATGGACGCCTCGATCGCTTTGTCGAATGTCATCGGCACGCCCGCGGCCATGAGGATCACCCCGCCGAATAAGCTGGCCGGCAGAAACACATAGACGACGACGCGCCACATATCGAGGTAGTAATTCCCCATGTGTTCGTCGCCCCGCAGGCCGCGCGTCATGGCTGCCAGAACGCAGAAACCGACGGCGGCGGACACGAACATATTCCAAACGATGAAGGCGATCTGACTCCAGTACGAAAGGTGAACCTCGCCGTAATAGTGCTGCAAATTCGTATTGGTGAGAAACGAGGACACGGTATTGAAAATCGTTGTCGGCGCAAGCATCCCTTTCTCGTCGGGGTTGAGCGGGGCGGACGATTGCGCGGCGAGGACGAAGAAACCAAATACGAACATCAGCGTATTAAACAGCAGCAACGAGAGCGCGTACTGTTTCCAGTTTTGGACTCCGGTATCGAGACGCCGTTCGAGCCAGCGCAGCCAACCCGGAGCGCGATAGCGCCCATCCACGATCCAGGCTAGATAGAAGCCGACTGGAATCGATAGAAGGATTGTTGTGCCGACGATGAGCAGCGGCAGAAACCAAACGGACATGAACGTGCCTTTCGCTCTTAAAGTCTCTAACTCTCGGAACCCAGAGCGCGAGTGCCCTTCGCTCGCGCTCCGGGCTAGTTGCTCATTTTGAGTGCCCTTCGCTCGCGCTCCGGGCTAGTTGCTCATTTTGTTAGTGGCTCCTAAAACCACTCCGGTCGCAATAGAGCCGTAAGCAGATAGATAAAGAGCAAAATAACAACGAGAACCGTCAGCCAAATCATGGGTATTCTCCTCGCCTCACACTTTTTCGCAACAGCTTAGAAAGAGGAACATCAGCGCCATCACCCCAAGTCCGAGTAAGAATAGCGACGGCAGCCAAACGATGAGATCCATGTGCGTTCTCCATTTGGCAAACCGAGGTCGTCGTTCTCCAATTTCGGTTCAAATGGAGGAATAGTCGCCTTCGGCTTGCCTCGATGCTGATAGTCGCACATTTTGTGCCGCAGCACAAGTTTTGAGAAATCAGCGAGCTAACCCAAGGATTTTCAGACAAAGGAGAAGATTCGTCCCGGCGCTTGCTCGTGCAAGCTGCACGATTAAGCGCGCAAGACGCAATGAGAAAGCGCTGTCCGGCCGCGCTCCGTGGGGAGACCTTGCGAGCAAGAACCCTATTCGATGATCTTGTTCAGCGGATACTCGACGATGCCGCACGCCCCGGCTTGCTTCAATTTCGGGACGATGTGACGCACCACATTCTCTTCGAGAATCGTATTTACCGCGACCCATTCCGAGTCCGACAGCGAGGAAATGGTCGGGTTTTTCAAGGCCGGGAGAATCGACAACACTTCCGTCAGATCGTTCTGGCGTACATTCATCATCAAGCCGACTTTGCCTTCCGCCGCCATCGCGCCGCGCAGCATGAGGACGATGTCGTCCATCTTGGCGCGTTTCCAGGGATCGGCGTAGGCGTTGTTGTTGGCGATGAAGCGCGTGGTGCTTTGCAGCAAATCCTCGACGATGCGCAGATTGTTGGCGCGCAGGGAACTGCCGGTCTCGGTCACTTCGACGATGGCGTCGGCCAAGCGCGGTGGCTTGACTTCGGTGGCACCCCAGCTGAACTCGACGTGGGCCGTCACGCCGCGTTCGGCCAACCAGCGGCGGGTGAGGTTCACTACCTCGGTGGCAATGCGTTTACCTTGCAGATCCTTCACGCCTCGAATGGACGAATCCTCTGGAACCGCCAACACCCAGCGAACGGGTCGCCGGCTAACCTTGCTGAAAATCAACTCGGCCACTTCCGTGACCTTGGCGTCGTTTTCGAGAATCCAATCGTAGCCGGTCAAGCCACAATCGAGAGAACCGTCTTCGACGTAGCGCGGCATCTCCTGGGCGCGGATCAGCGTACACTGAATTTCTGGGTCGTCGATATTCGGATAATAGCTCCGGCTGGCGTAGGTAATTTTATAGCCGGCCTTGCGGAACAGATCGGCCGTCGCTTCTTGCAAGCTGCCCGCCGGAATACCGAGTTTAAGGATCGGCGAACTCATTTTTTGTACACTTCCTTCGGATCGAATACTTTCTCGGCAATCGTCTTCATCTCGCTGCCCTCGACGCGGCGGAAAAAGCAGCTTCGATAGCCTTCGTGGCAGGCCGCGCCGCCGAGTTGACGTACCTTGAGCAGAATCGTGTCGGCATCGCAATCGACGAGGATTTCGTGGACTTCTTGATAGTGGCCGCTCTCCTCGCCCTTCCGCCACAAACGATTGCGGCTACGGCTGAAGTAGACGGCGCGGCCGGTGCGTAGAGTTTCCTCGTAGGCTTCGCGGTTCATCCACGCCAACATCAGCACCGCGCCGCTGTCGGCGTCTTGTGCGATGGCCGGTACCAAACCGCCAGACTTGTCGAAATCGATTGCGTTCATCTCGTGTATCACTAATACTGAAGGAGACTAAATACCTCGCATGGACGCAGTTTCTCGCGCCCGCCGAGAAACATCAGCTCGATAAGAAACGCGCAGCCAATCGTTTTCCCGCCGGCCTGGGCGATCAAGCGACAGCTCGCTTCCATCGTTCCGCCGGTGGCCAACACGTCGTCGAGCAGGAGTACCCGCGCTCCGGGTTCGATCGCGTCGATATGCAGCTGAAGCTCGGCGCTGCCGTATTCCAGATCGTAGCGAAGCGCGTGCGTCTTGTAAGGTAGTTTACCGGGTTTCCGCAGCGGCACCAAGGGCTTGTTGAGCCGTAAGGCCAAGGGGGCGGCGAACAGAAATCCGCGCGCCTCGGCGGACGCGACCACCTGAATCTCGTGATGGACGTAATGCTCGGCCAAACGCTCGACGGCGTAATGGAAGGCGCGCGGTTCGGCCAACAAGGGCGTTATGTCCTTGAAAACGATACCCGGTTTGGGAAAATCGGGGATGTCGCGGATAAAACGAGTCAGATCCATCGAGATTGCCTTACACAAGTTCGCTGTACGAAGTACAAAGTACAAAATACGAACGAAGAACCAAGGTTACTTTCGTTCTTCGCTCTCCGATGCTTCCTTTGATCTTGCGAGGCCATCATGCCGATTTCGATTCGTCGAGCCGTTTCCTCCGATGTTGATGTCGTTGTCGAATTCAATCGGCTGCTTGCCGAGGAAAGCGAAGGAAAAGCACTCGATTCTCAAGTGCTCCGACGCGGAGTCGAGTCGGGATTGGCCGATCCGCGCAAAAGCGTCTACTTCCTCGCCGAGGAAGAGGACCAGGTGCTTGGACAGATCATGTTCACGACCGAATGGAGCGACTGGCGCAACGGCTGGTTTTGGTGGATTCAAAGCGTGTATGTTCGTTCGGATGCGCGGCGTCGTGGCGTCTTCCGGGCATTGTTCGAGCAAGTGCGGCAGGCGGCCTTGGCGGAGCGGGATGTGATCGGCCTCCGCTTGTATGTGGAGCGCGAGAACCTCGTCGCCCAAGAAACGTATCGCACCATGGGAATGGATGCGGCGGGCTATCTGGTGTTCGAGCGCTATCCTTTGCAATGATTGCCGTCTGACACGACGGCGTGCGACCGGCCATTTGCACTCTTGGCAAACGCGAACTAGACTTTGCACGAAGAGCCGAGGCAAACTCGTTCGGTTCTTCCTCCTATCGGAGTTCACGATCCCCAAGATAGGATAGACACCCGTGACTGTCGCCGTTGCACCGATTCGACCCCAATCGTCTCCGGTCGTCGCGCCCGCCGCCGAGTTTTGCGAGGCGAGCAAGACGTATTTCAGTGCCATCCTGCGGCGGCCGATGGTGCAGGCCGTCCGCGAAGTCACGCTGCGCCTCGA
The DNA here is from genome assembly GCA_021781415.1 of Planctomycetota bacterium. Lineage (GTDB taxonomy): Bacteria > Planctomycetota > Planctomycetia > Gemmatales > Gemmataceae > JAJPHU01. The sequence continues at coordinate 4,166 of JAJXWW010000189.1, read as the reverse complement.
AAACGGCGAAGTCTTCGGCCTCGTCGGTCCCAATCGAGCGGGGAAGTCCACCCTCGTCAAAATGTTGTTGTCTTTGTGCCGACCGACAGGGGGCGAGATTCGACGATTAGGCAAGCCATTGTCCGACCGCTCCACGTTGTCCGACATCGGCTACGTCCACGAAAATCACGCTTTTCCCCGCTACCTCAGCGCCGCGGCGCTCCTCGAATACTACGCGGCATTGACCTTGATGCCTCAAGAGCGCGTCCGCGAGCGCGTGCCAAAACTGTTGGAACTCGTCGGTCTCGCCGACCGTAGCCACGAACCGATTTCCCGCTTCAGCAAGGGCATGATCCAGCGCCTCGGCATCGCGCAAGCCCTCCTCAACGAACCGCGCTTGCTGGTTCTCGACGAACCCACCGAAGGACTCGACCTGAGTGGACGCAGGCTGTTGCGCGACGTAGTGCGAGAAGTGCGCCAGCGCGGAGGCACCGTACTCTTGGTAACGCACATTCTGACCGAGATCGAGCATCTGTGCGATCGGGTCGGCGTGTTGGTGAATGGACGGCTGGTACACGTTGGTCCTCTTGCCGAGTTGACGGGCGGCTCCTCCGATTCCCGGTGTTCGCTGGAAAAATCGCTCAAGGAACTCTACGCTCAGACGAACCCATGAATCCCCACGCAACCCTATCCGTCGTTCGCTGCCTCATCCGCGATACGTTTCGACAATCGCTGGGCAGCGGCGTCTTTTGGCTCATGCTCGCCTTCATTTTGGCCGGCGCGACCCTGTGCCTTTGCACGCAAGTGGTGAATGTCGCCGATGAGCCGGGCTATCTCGACTTCGCCTTTGGGGCCGTCAAGGTTTCGCTGGATGGAGGCATCGCTGCCGCCGTGCGCGAGTTGGAAGGGTTCCTGCTCGGCTGGATCGCGGACGGTTTGGGACTGATCTTGGCATTGATGTTTACGGCCGGCTTTCTCCCCTCCTTTCTCGACGGCGCATCCGCTCCGGTGTTGTTGGCCAAGCCGATTCCGCGTTGGCGTCTTCTCTTGGGTAAATGTTTCGGGGTCTTTGTCTTCGTCGCCGTGCAAGACGCTCTCTTGCTGGGCGGTACCTGGCTGGCGTTGGGGATGCGAACGGGAGTATGGGACGTTCGCTATCTTTTGTGTCTCCCTTTGCTGCTCGTTCACTTTGCCGTCTATTTCAGCTTCTCGGCGATGTTGGCGACGGCGACGCGCAGCACGACGGCGTGCGTCTTCGGTTCCATCCTATTCTTCCTATTGTGCTGGGGGATGAACTTTGGCCGCCACGCTTTCTTCGCCGCTCCCGAGTTGGGAGCCGCGGCGAGAGGGCTGGGGCACACCGTGGAATGGACCTACTGGATACTTCCCAAGCCTCTCGATTGGCATTTAGTGCTGGTCGGCTCGTTGCAACCCGATTATCGGTTGTCGCCTCTAATCGACCCGCATCTTTTGGCCGAGCGCGGTGTATGGCGACCGGCGGCCTCGCTGTTGGCCTCGTGTGCCTGCGCGGCGATGTTGTTGGCCTCGGCGGCTTACGATTTCGTCACGGCAGAGTATTAGCACTTGTCGCCCCCCTGCTTTCCACGTCAGTTCGGATGCTAGGAGGCGAAAGACCTGGAGTTTCTTGACGCGAGACAGGTTTTAAGCGTCGGCATCAACTCCGCGATGGACATACTTGCTCTCCGTTCTGAGCTGCCAGCTGGGGAAGAAATCGTGGAAATCAGCGAGGATTGCCTGGCCTGCCGTAACGCTGGGACAATGGCGCTCGCCTCAATCAATATCGAAAACCTCGCCGAGGTTCGTGCCACCAAGTTCTTCACCTCGGTGCCATGAAACCCAGAGCGGCTCCGTGCAAATAGCCTCTTGCAAAAGATGCCTCGCCAAGGCCTTGCCAACGAGCTTGGGTTCGGGCGACAATTCATGAGCATGGACAAAGCAATCGACACGCCAATGCGGGTGGTAGTTCTCGACGTGAACCGGACGCCACGCAAAGAACCGAGCGATTGGCGTGAAATTCGCTCCTCCCGCCGCGATCCGCTCCACATGGTACACCTCCCCGGAAACGAACTCAGAGTTGATGAGACACAAGGCATCCATCGTCGGCGCTATGGAAAAACGCATCATTCCACCGAAAGGCTCCAAGCTCACGAGGCCCCCTCCGTTGACAGTAGGTTATGTTTCACCACTCCGGTTGCTTGTCGCATCGTCATCTTTTCATTTGACACAGTCTCGCCGCGCGTGTGTAGGAGTTGGGCTTCGGCATGCTCAGAGGAGGGGAACTGCTCGGTCGGGCGAAAATCATCACGTCATCGCCTGCCAAGAAAAACGGATGCGACTCGCTTGCTCTTGAGGGAGATCTGACGCTGTCTTGATGTGTGCGGTGCATGCTACCACCTCCTCGACACCCCAGGGAGGTACGGCCGGCTACGCCTGGGCGAGCATTGATCGCCTGGGGCGTACAAGTTAGATCCTCACGGTATGCCAGCTTGTTTCGCGGAGTCAGGATCGATCCGCTTCAGCGCTTCCGCAACTGCGTCCCCAACAACTTCGGTTTGTTCGTCGTCCTTCCAGAGCGCGAGTAATTCCGGCACGAGTGCTTTCGCCTCCGGCCCGCTCTCTCGAAGCGCCCATGCGGTATGCAGACGAGTGGTCTTTTCCTTCAAGCCCAGGCGGAGCATCGCCGTCTCTTTTCGCCGATCCGCTGGAATGAGGCGAAGCAGGACGGCGGCTGCCTTCATCCGGACAGATGGTGACTCATCGTCCAACAGGTTCCGGAGTTGGATCACGGCTTCCCGTTTGTGGTCGGGATGGATAGAGGCCAGGGCCGCGGCCGCTTCCAAGCGAATGGCTTTGTCTTTCTCTTGCAGCATTTTTTGAAGCGCCGGCGCGGCCGCCACCGCTGTGGGACCGATCCGCCCCAACGCTTCCACTACGTTTTGACGATCCAAACAGGTTTCCGATTGTAGGTGTTCAAGCAGGACGGGAACGGCAGTCTTGGCAGCGGGACCGATGCGGCCCAAGGCTTTGGCAGCGTCGCGGCGGACGTTATTATCCACGTCGGCCAACGACTTCCGTAAGACGGGCACCGCTTTAGCGGCATCGGGTCCGATCGCGCCGAGGGCGATAATGGCATTGCGGCGCGTACCACGTTCCTCCTTTTCGTTCTGTACGAGCTTCGCCAGAGAGGCGACGGCGTCTCGTCCGGTTGGCCCCAGGCCACGAAAGGCATAGGCGGCCTCATAGCGGACCTGAGCGTCGACATCCGTCAAGGCGGTAATGAGCGGCTTGACGGCCAAGCGGGCCTCGGCTCCGAACCCGCCAAGTGATCGGGCCGCGTATGCACGCGCACAGGGATCGTGGTCCTTCATCGTTCCCAGCAGCGGCGGTAGTACCTCGTTCGTGGGGGCACGAACGGCGGCGAGGGCAAGAGCGGCATAGGCACGGACCATCGGCGCTTTATCGCGCAGGCATTCGAGCAAGATAGGCACGGCCGGCGGAGCCTTCAGGCCGATTCCAGCCAACCCGTAAGCAGCCATCGCCCGAACGTCCGAATTGTCGTCCTTCAAGGCGACGAGGAGAGCGGGAATCGCTCCTTTCGCCTTCCGACCTTCTTGAGACAGCATATACCCCGTCACCGCCCGTACCTTGGCATCCTTATTCTTGAGGTCCGCGATTCGCGCACTGATGGGGCGATTATCGTCCCACTTGTCGCTCCGGGCGTCGAGTACGCGGTCGAGGAGCCGCTCTTCCGAACTCTCCCTTTCTTCCGCCGTACTCTCCCTTTCTTCCGCCGTCGACGATCCGTGGTTCGTGAGGAGGGAAAGCAGCGCTATTCCCAAGGTCAGAATCGTACGCATGTGAAACTTTCCTCCTCCAAAAGTCTTGGTGCTTGCGCACCAAACCCGTGGGGGCTCCAAACTGCGCCGATAGTATCCTCTTTGTTTGTCGGTGTCGATACGAGGGTGACCCGTGAACGAGCGGCACTCCAAGTCAGAAGGACGCGGTAATGCCGGCGATCTAACCTGATCGGGACAAGCTCGTGTTAGCTAGTGTCGGTCGGAAATTGGCCTCTTTTTCAGAGTGCTACCTTGTCCTGACATCCAGTGACATGCCCTTGTCCATTCGGAATGCCCCTCCGCTCCCAAATTCCGGTCACTCTATCGACC
>JAJXWW010000029.1 GCA_021781415.1 Planctomycetota bacterium | reverse complement strand
CGCATTCGGGAAGTTATTACGAACCAGATCCTTAACGGACGCGCCGTCGGAGAGCGTGATCTTGTCGAGTCGATGGCTCCAAGTTCCGCTTGATCCGGTTGTCAACGAAGGAAATAATGGCAACGTGAACTTTTTCCGAAAGGACGTTGCCATGAAAGTGCGTTTGGGGATCGCGTTACTGTGTAGTCTGCTCGTCGTGTCGAGCCTCGGCGCGGGCGAGAAGGAAAAAGGGAGCTTCGACTCCAAAGGCGTCAAAATCCACTACACGATCGAAGGCAAAGGCGAGCCGGTATTGCTCATTCACGGCTTCGCGGCTACCACGCAGTTTCAGTGGGAGTTGCCTGGTATCCTCCGCGCATTGGCTAAGGATCATCGCGTCATCGCGATGGACGTGCGCGGCCACGGCAAAAGCGACAAACCGACCGACCCCAAGAAGTACGGCCCGGAAATGGCCGAGGACGCCGTACGACTGCTCGATCATCTGAAGATCAAGAAAGCCCATGTCGTCGGCTATTCGATGGGGGCGCTGATAACCGGCAAATTGATGGCCATGCACCCGGATCGCTTGCTGTCGGCCACGCTCGGCGGGGCGGGCGTCATCCCCGCCGGCACGAAACTGCCCCCTTTCGTCGATGAATTGGCCGAATCGCTGGAAAAAGGCAAGGGCATCGGTCCTCTGCTCATCGCCCTAACGCCGCCGGGCAAGCCCAAGCCGTCGGAGTTCCTGCTCCGGCAAACCAATCTGATGTTCGGCGGCGAGCGCGGCAAGGTGCTTGGGGCCGTCGTTCGCAGCTGGAAAGATTTGGCCGTACCCAAAGAGAAACTCAAGGCCAACAAGGTACCGGCACTAGCCATCGTCGGTACAAGCGACCCCCTCAAGCAAAGCGTCGATCTCATCAAAGACGACCTGGCCAATCTGGAGATTATTACCGTCGAAGGCGGCGATCACATGAGTACCTTCGCCAGTCCGAAATTCGTCGAGAGCCTGCGCAAATTTCTCGAAGAACACGCTCAGAAGAGGCCAGTCGGTGCCTCGGGATAATCGGATGGCGGGAACTCCGCGCATTTCGCGGAATGTTTTGCCGTCGGCGTCGTCTCTTCCTTTGATATGCGTCCCGACGACTTCGCGCGTCTTCTGGATACCCATGGCCCGCCGTTAGTGTTATACGCGCGGCAGTGGTGCGATGCGCCCGAAGACGTGGTGCAAGAAGCGTTCTTGAAATTGGTTGCGCTGCATCAGCCGCCGCGCGCGGTCGTGCCGTGGTTGTACCGTGTCGTTCGCAACGCCGCACTCGATGCCAATAAAGCGGCGCGGCGGCGACAACGGCGCGAAGAGGCTGTGGCACGTCCCGTCCGCTGGTTCGCCGAACCGGAAATCGAGGGACTGGACGCGGCTGCCGCGGTCGATGCGTTGCAACGTCTGCTCGTGGAGGAACGCGAAGTCATCGTGGCGCGGCTATGGGGCGGTTTGAGTTTCGAGGACATCGCGTCGGTGTCCGGCTGCTCCGCCAGTACCGCGTTTCGCCGCTACCAAGCGGGTCTCGACGCATTGCGCAAAGAACTGGGTGTGCCATGTCCGAACCGCTCGCCGAACGCTTGAGCCGTTTCACCCCCGACGCCTCCGGGCTGAAACGCGACGCGCTTTTGTTCGCCGCCGGCCGCGCCTCCGTTCGTCCGCCGCGCCGTTGGCAAATGCTCGCCGGTTTGTTGGCGGCTTGCCAACTGGCAACCCTCGTGTGTCTGTGGCCGCGCACGCCGACGCCGACGACAACCTCGACGCCACACGCTTCCTACCCAATAACGGAAGAGCCGAAAAAGGAGGAGCCATCCGTTCCTTCTCAGCCCGTCTGGATGACTCGATCGAGCCTCTTGACCTTCGATCTCGAAAACCCCGATCCGCCCAACGATGAACCGATGACGCCGCCGGAGCCGCCGCTTCACGCCTTCGGCACACTGCCCGATACGATTCTGAACTGACTACCCACCTATTTACCCAAGGAGAACCACCTATGTGGCGAACGCTCCCCGTCTGCGCGCTGATGCTCGTATTTACGTCGATCGGTTGGGGCGACGAAAAACCCGTCGAACCGAATACGATTGTGGTACGCTTCAAAATCAAGCCGAAGGCAGCTCCCAAACCAGCTCTGAAATATCAACTTTTGCCGGAGCTGCGCGAGATGAATCCGGGCAATCCCATCCACGAGTACACTCGATGCTTTGCGGAGCAGACGAATTTCTGGACGACCAAGCAACAAATAGAGAAGCGGGAGCAATGGCAATCGATGCCCTTAAAGGATCTACCGTTAGACCGCAAATTCGGCCGAGGTCCGTTGGATCGTGCCGATTACGCTGCTCGTATGGACGCCCCCAATTGGCAGATGCTTTTGAAGCTCAAGAGCGATGGGGTCGCCACTTTGCTTCCGGACATCCAACAACTTCGTAATCTAGGAGGGGCTTTGAAGGTGCGATTTCGCTTTGAAGTCGCCGAGGGGCGGTTCGAGAACGCACTCGTCACCGCCAAGACCATGTTCGCCCTATCGCGACATTTGAGCGAACATCCGACGTTAATCTGCGATCTCGTCGGCGTCGCCATCGCCACGCTCGCCATCGGCCCCTTGGAAGAAATGATTCAGCAGCCCGGCTCTCCCAATCTGTATTGGGCTTTGACAGATTTGCCCCATCCGTTTATCGATATTCGGAAGGGTCTACAAGGCGAGAGATTATGGACCGAGACCGAATTTGCGGGGTTGACCGATGCAGAACCGATGAGCGACAGGGAATTACAAAAAATCGTTCAAAGGCTGCTCAAGGATTTCCAGTTTCAATCGGGATCTACCAAAGATTCTCAACGGAATTTTAAGGACGAAGTAAAGAAGCGACTGGCGAACGAAGATCACCTCCGTGCCGCGCGAAATCGATTAGCGGCATACGGACTGACGGAGGGAAAAGCAAAGGAATTCCCACCTCTGCAAATAATCCTTTTAGATGAGAAAATGCAACTCGAAGCATTGCGCGATGAAAAAGCAAAAGCGATGGCGTTGCCGTACTGGCAGGCGGAACCGATTCTGCGCGCTGCCCATCAATCCAAGAAGCCGCATCCGGATTGGTTACTCCCGGATTCGTTTGTATCTTACGACAAAGTGAAGTTGGCACAAACGCGGCTCGATCAGCGCTTCGCCCTCCTGCGCTGTGTCGAGGCACTGCGACTTTATGCCGCCGAACACGACGGAAAACTGCCGTCGAAACTCGAAGACATTGACTTGCCGCTACCGGTTGATCCCGCCACCGGCAAGCCTTTTGCCTACAAAGTGGAGGACGAAACGGCCCATTTAGAGTGCGCTCGACTTATCATTCAAGTGCGCTATGAAGTGACAATCATCAAATAAGGGCAAGGGGGTCAAAACGGGGGGTTAGCCGCGACGCGGAGCGGAGCGCGTTGTCTCGCGCTCCGCTCCGCGTCGCGGCTAAACGGATTTACTTCTTGACGGCGAATAGTTTGTCGATTTCCTCATCTCCGAGCTTGTCCTTGCCCTTGGTGGTATCGAGGACCAGGGCGGTGCCGCTGGGAGCGACCCAGACGACATAGTTGCCGAGCTTGAACACTTCCTTGAGCTTCGGCTGTCTCGCCAGCAGTTGGAAATAGGCGTCACTCTGTGCCTTGACGACCAAGGTGGGTGTCTTGGCGGTGAAACCGTCGTCGATCCAGACGCCGCCGATTTCCAGACAATTGCGACCCCATACTTGCCGTGTCGCCGAGTTCGCCAATTGCGATTGGCCTCGTAGACGAGCCGAGTAGACGGACAGATCGACACCGAGACGGCCGGCTTGGACGCTGCTGAGATTGCCGTGTCGGAGATAGGCAGCCGATGCCTCGCTCGCGGCTTTCAGGTCTAGTGCGTCGCGGGCCGTCTTCGCTGCATCGTCGTTCTTGTCTTTGCCCTTGGCCTCTTTCTCCAACACTTCCTGTTCGAGGTTCTTTCGATTCTCCCCCGCCCCATCGGGAGATTTCTTAACACCGCGGGCAAAATCTTCGACGGGTATGGCAACGGGACCACTGCGGAAGCCGCCTTCAACTTTTTGCAATCCAGGTGGCGGACTTCCAGGAGCGCCGAAAGCGACCTGAGGACGTTCGCCGCTGAGACGCCGTTGCACAACCGGCAGCGGGCCGTCGGGGACGACGAGGTAGCTGGTGTAGGGCGTGGTGATGCCGTACTTCTTCGCCAACGTCACCACCTCTTGCACCAACTCCGGCTTCTCCCCATTGGCCCGAATCTGATCGAGCATGTAGCCCACCTTGCGGCGCGCCCACAAATGCTCGACAAAATCGCGCTCCTCGCCCGTCTTCTCCGGGAACGTCAACTCATAAACGAACTCCTTCGCCTCCATGCCCACTTGTCCCGACAGCTTCACCGCCGCCGGGCCTTTGCCCGAATAGCGACCCAGCACCACCAATTGACTGCCGTGGAATAGATCGGGGAGTTCCGGAGGGTAAATCTCGCTGAACTTGATGTCGTTCGTCGCCGCCAATTTCAAATTCGTCAACACCGGATTGCTGATCTTCGAGTACAAGCCGCTCACCTTATTCTCGATGTCTTCCGCCGGGCGAACGTAGGTCGAAAGCGCCCGCGTCTTGTCGGCCAATCGGTCCAGCATCGTCGCGTTCACGTCGTCGCCCACGCCGAACGTGAAAATGCGCGTGTTGGCCGTGTTCTTGGCCAGCGTGTTCTTCAAAATCTTGTCCGCATCCGTCTCGCCGATGGTCGGCTGACCGTCGGTGAAAAACACCACCGTAAAAGATCGCCCTTCGTCCTTACTCCGCAGTTCCAACGCCGAAGCCAGGGCGTCGTTGATAGCGGTGCCTCCGGTCGCCTCCAGTTCCTCGACCCATTTCTTGGCCTTGGCCAACTGCTCGGCATTGGCGGGCAACAGGCGCTCTTCGTAGCGGTTGACCGTGGTGGCGAAGTTGATGAGGCCGAAGCGGTCGTTCGCTCCGAGGTTTTCCAGGCAGTATTTCAAGGCTTTCCGCGCTTGCTCCATCTTGGGGCCGCGCATGCTGCCGGAGGTGTCCAACACCAACACCATGTCGCGCGGCACCTGATATTGCTTGGCCATCTCCACGCGCGGCGTAATCAGCAGCGTGAAATAGCCCTTGTCGCCGCTGAGGGGACGATGCGTCAGGGCGGTCAGTCCAATATCTTTGTCGCCGGTGGCGTAGAAGAGTTGAAAATCTTTGTCGAGGAGCGCCTGGCTCTTATCGAAATTGACGGTCACTTCCTTGTCGCTAGTTCGCTTCAGCGAGATGGAATGCGTGGGGCTGTAGACGTTGGTGACGTTGTGTTCGCTTTTGATGGTGGCGGCCAGCGAGAATTCTTCGAGGGTGCTGGTGGCCTTGCCGTTGGTCTTTAGAGGATAGATATACTCGACTAATTTGCCTTCCTTGGAGGCGACGGAGGTGAAGCTGAGGGCGATTTTCTGATCGCCGCGCGGCGGGATGGGGAAGACGCGGAGGCGGAGCAGGTTGTTGCCCATGTATTCGAGCAAGGCGGGGTCTTGGGTTCTGCGGACGATGGAGGTGTAGATATCGGCGGCCTTTTTGGCTTCGACGAGTTCGCCTTTGGTCTCTTTGCCGTTGACCCACATGGAGAAGCGATTGACGGAGGCTCCGGGCGGGACGGGGAAGATGTAGGTGGCTTCGAGGTTACGTTCGGTGTGGTTGCGGAAGGTCTGTTCGACTTTGGTGACGGCGAGTTGGTCGTCGATGGCGATGGCGACCTTGTGATTGAGCATGGCCAAAGGCGGCAAGCTCTTGTCTTCGGGGATCAACAGGCCGTGCGCGTG
>JAJXWW010000097.1 GCA_021781415.1 Planctomycetota bacterium | reverse complement strand
ATGTCAAACAGAAAGTCGGATTCTTGACCTTGGGTCTGCCGCACGAGGAAATCTTCCATCGAACCCAAAAGGATGCCGGGACGATTTGCATTACCGAGGGGTTGGCCAAACAGTGCAAGAACGACGGTGAACTGGCGGCGCTCTTGAGCATGGAGCTGGGCAAGATGGTCTCCGAACAAATGGCCCAGATGAAGCCGGCACGGCGCTCGACTCCCGCCTCGATGATGATGAATCCGAGCATCGGCAACGACGCGAACGGCACTTTCGGTTCTCCCGATGGCACCGATCAACTGATCCTCCGCCGCATGGCCAAGGATCAAGAGCGGATACAAGCCATCTCTTCCGCGCCGCCACCGGCCGACGTTTTGGCCCGCCTCTATCTCAAGGATGCCGGTTTCGACGCCAAGACTCTCGACAACGTGGCTCCGCTCCTGCGCAAGGCGGAAAAACAGAACAGCGCCGAATCGTCGATGACCGGCAAATGGGGCGGTTGACGCCTCGCCACGCATCGACCCCCTTGCTGGCATCGTCTCGCAACCATATCTATTTCCGTGAAGAACTCCGTTTTCTTACTTCTTGAAACGAGTAACACCATGACCTTGCACCGCCTGTTCGGCTGGCTGGCGATCGGCCTATTGCTATCGACCGTACCGTCGTGCAACAAGGGACCGGCACGCACCAAAGTCGCTTTCGTCACCAACAATCCAGAGACGTTCTGGACCTACGCCGAAAAAGGATGTCAAAAGGGCGCGACGGATTTCGGCGTCGAGGTCATCTTCCGCCGACCCAATTCGGGCGATCCGGCCTTGCAGACGCAGATTCTCGACAATCTCATTCAACAAGACATCAAGGCGTTGGCCGTCAGCGTCATCAATCCCGACGGGCAAACCAAACACCTCAAAGAGATCTCCGACAAGCTGCCGCTCATCACCCAAGACAACGATGCGCCCGATTCGGGAAGGCTCTGCTACATCGGCACGGACAACTACAAGGCCGGGCGCGCCGTCGGCAAACTGGTGAAAGAAGCCATGCCCGAAGGCGGCGTCTTGGCCGTCTTCGTCGGCCAAACCGAACCCCTCAACGCCCGCCAGCGCCGCCAAGGGATGCTCGACGAACTGGCCGGCAATCCGACGCCCAAAGACACCAACAAGATCGAATACGGAGAAGACGGCGCGATGTACGGCAAGTATCGCCTGCATCGCACCTACACCGATCGGGCCATCGGCTCCAAAGCCAACACCAACGCCATCGACGCCTTGACCGCTCTGGGCGACGAGAAAAACCTGTGCTTCATCGGCTTGTGGGCTTACAATCCTCCGGCCATTCTCTCGGCCGCCAAAGACAAGAACATGCTCGGCAAACTCAAAATCGTCGGCTTCGACGAAGACGAGGCCACGCTCCAGGGGATTATCGACGGACATATCCATGCCACCGTGGTGCAGAATCCGTACGAGTTCGGCCATCGCGCCGTTCGCATCTTGGCGGCTCTGGCCCGAGGCGACCGCACGGAACTGCCCGACGATGGGATTCTCTACATCCCGCATCGCATCATCACCAAGGAAGCCGGCAAGGATCGCATCGCCGCCGCCACCTTCTTAAAAGAGATTCGCGGTCTCTTGGGCAAATAATCCTCGCATCCATCCGAACCAGTCCGACCTTCGAGCGAGGAGTAGCGTTCGTCCCTTGCTCGCGCTTCGGACTGATAGGTCGCACGAATCCCATGACTTCCACCTCTCCTCTGTTGCAGGCGAACGGTATTCGCAAGGCATTCCCCGGCGTGCAAGCGCTGGACGGCGTGTCGCTGTCGGTCGGTGCCGGCGAAGTGCTGGCTCTGTTAGGCGAGAACGGAGCGGGCAAATCGACGCTGATGAAGATTTTGGCCGGAGTCTACACACCCGATGCCGGCGAATTATTGCTCGATGGACAACCCATTCACCTTCGCGGCGTGGCCGACGCCCTGGCGCGCGGCATCGTGCTGATCCATCAAGAACTCAACCTCGCCGACAATCTATCGGTCACCGCCAACCTCTTTCTGGGCAATGAAGACCTGCGTGGCGGAGCGTTGGGCTGGCTCAATCGCCGACGGATGAACGAGCGTGCCCGCGGCCTGCTTCAGCGAGTCGGCCTGGAAGTGTCGCCGAGCCAACGGGTCGGCGATTTGCCCTTGGGTCAACGGCAGATGATCGAGATTGCCCGCGCCCTGTCACAGAAGGCGCGCGTTCTCATCATGGATGAACCCACATCGAGCCTAACGCAGCGGGAGACGGAGCGTCTGTTCGCGGTCATCGCCGACTTGAAGCGAGCCGGCGTCGCCGTCGCATATATCTCGCATCGTCTGATGGAAGTGCAACAAATCGCCGACCGCGTAGTCGTCTTGCGCGATGGACGCAACTCCGGCGAGTTAGCCCGCGACGAGATTTCCCATCGCCGCATGGTCGAACTCATGGTCGGCCGTGATCTGAAGCTATTCTTTCGCCGCACTCATGCCGCCGAAGCCGCGAAGCCCGCCGCCATCGAAGCGCCGATCCGTCTGGAACTGCGCAATGTTTGCTATATTCGAGGTCCGCAAACGCCAGTATCATTCGCGGTGCGCGGCGGTGAGATCGTCGGCATGGCGGGGCTGGTCGGCGCTGGACGCACCGAATTGTCCGAAGCGCTCTTCGGTCTGCGTCCGTTGACGAGCGGCGAGGTGCGCTTGGATGGGCAAGCTGTGTCGATCCGATCGCCCCGCGACGCCGTGGCCGCCGGTCTCTTGCTGGCCCCCGAAGATCGCCGACAGTTTGGCCTCGTTCTCGAAGAGAGCGTACAGCACAATCTCGGTCTGCCCAATCTCGACCACAACAGCCGATTCCGCATGGTCTCTCTCCGCCGCGAGAAAGGCATGGCGCAACGGCTGTGCGAGCGCTTGCGCGTGAAGACGCCGCGATTAAGTCAGCCGGTAGGACTGCTTTCGGGCGGCAATCAACAGAAAGTCGTACTCGGCAAATGGCTGGTGCGGCAGCCGCGCGTTCTCATTCTCGACGAACCGACGCGCGGCGTCGATGTCGGGGCGAAAAGCGAGATTTACGCTCTGATGGACGAGTTGGCCGCCACCGGCATCGCCATCGTGATGATTTCCAGCGATCTGGAAGAAATATTGGGCATGAGCGACCGCGTGTTGGTGCTGCACGAGGGAAGCTTGGCCGGCGAGTTGCCGCGCGCCGCTCTCAGCGAGCAAGCCATCATGCACCTGGCCACCGGCGGCGAAGCCACTTAAGGGGAGATCAACGCGGATGACTCGATTGCTTGGCGTCTTATTGATGGTGGGGGCCTTGTACGCCGTCGATATGATCTCGTTTCCAACGGCGTTTACGACGGACAACCATCAAATCTTGGCGCGGCGGCTCGGCTACTATGGAGTGCTGACTCTGGGCGTCGGCGCGCTGATCGTCAGCGGCGGGATCGATCTGTCCATCGGTTCGTTGGTGGGGCTGGGAGCCGTGGCGTTCGGGTATCTGATGTCGGAAAAACATTGGTCGCCCCTGCCCGCCGCCGCTGTCGTCGTGGCCGGTTCGGTTTGCGTCGGACTCTTTCACGGCCTGCTGGTGACTCGGTTGCGTTTGCAACCGTTCCTCGTTACCCTGTGCGGTCTGTTTATGTATCGCGGTCTGGCGCGCGGCCTCAGCCTCAAGACCATCAATTTGCCCCACGAGTCGGTCCAACCGCGGGCAGAATGGCTGCGCGAAGTGTTGGTCAGCGACAAGACGCTCGGCTTTCCGCATATCCTCTGGTTGCTGGCGGGGCTTACCGTCTTGGTCGCCGTGGTGATGCACGTCAGTGTCTATGGCCGCTATTGGTACGCCATCGGTTATAACGAACAGGCCGCCCGCTACGCCGGCATCGCCACGGATCGGCACAAAATCGCCGCCTACGTTCTCTGTTCCACGTTCGCGGGCATCGGCGGCGTACTGTTTTTATTGGAGTTTCGCTCGGCCACACCCAGCAGCGCGGGAGAGCTATTTGAATTGTACGCCATCACCGGCGCGGTCTTGGGCGGGTGTAGTCTGCGCGGCGGCGAAGGAACCGTTCTCGGCATGGTTCTCGGAGCCGCCGTGCTGCCGTTGTTGTCGCAGATATGCAATCTCAGCGAGCATATCGGTAGCGAACTCGAATACACTGTCATCGGCGGAGCGCTCTTGATGGCCACCATCTCCAACGAATTGGTGACTCGCTTCTCCCTACGCCGCGCTCGCGCTTAACTGGATGCCGTTTGGAGTTGGGCGTCCCCGTGCGACAAGACGCCGTCTCTCGCTGGCTCCGCCTCCAGCCACGGCGTCAATTCACTCAAGTCGAGCGGTTTGATCAGATGCGCGTCGAACCCGGCGGCAGCGACGCGCCCCTTGGCCTCTTCGCCGTCGTAGGCGGTATAGGCGAGCAGAACGGTGGTATGTCCCAAGGCCGCGCGGATGCGCCGGGCCACTTCGTACCCATCCATGCGCGGCAAACCGATGTCCACGAGCGCGACATCGGGCACGACGCTCAGCGCTTTGCGCACGCCTTCTTCTCCGTCGGCGGCCACTTCCACGTTATGCCCCAGATAGGTCAACAACATCCGCAACGATTCGCGGCCATCGGGGTTGTCTTCGATCAGCAACACGCGCCGGCGCGGCCCAGCCGAACGCCGGAAGGAAGGTAACAACATCGCACGCCTCGGCATTTCTCATTGGCACAACCGCCGATCCCCAGCGGTCGCGCCTCTTTTCGGTTCCGCACAACTATAGTGCAAAGAAAATGCCGGAGACGAACAATCCATCGGCCACTCTCGTCCCAACCTGGCAGAAGCCTCCGAAGCCGAGGGCGAAACTGTCGTAACTCACTTGCAAATAAAGAGTAACAATGAGCCAAGCTCTTCCGCCGCCGCCGCTTCTTTTTCCCCATTCTCCGTCGAGCTTGCGTTTGTTGAATGGGCATCAAATCGAGCAGGTCGCGCGCAAGCGATGTATCGTCTTGCGCAACCACTACCGCTCGGCCCGCAAGGCACGGCGAACGGGAGGTTTGTTGAGATACCAAGCCTCGAACCCAGACAGTAAAAGTAAAAGAAGAGCCGGCGGTAGGAATACGAACAATAACATCCCCGCGAGAAAGCCGCCTCTCGTACTATCGTGACCTGCGAATGCACCCAAGAGACTGAACACCCCCAACGCCATCTGCGCGACGATCCCTGCCGTGCCCAGAGACACGATGGCCGCGAATCGATTCCATCGAGCGAGCGGAAGGATTATCCCCAATGCAACCATGACTAAACCGGCAACGAAGCCGCTCAGCGATGCCCACATGGCGAAGACTCGAGCAGAATCGCGGAGATGCTTGTCGATCGAGGCGAATTCGGCTAACCAGACCAAAAAATCGAGAGCGATTGGAAAACCGAGCAGGAAATTCACAAGGCCCAGAATGGAAACTCCCACAGGCTCATTGCGATGGAAGGTGAGTATGGCAAAAACCGCCGTGCCATAGACGAGTTGCGCGATGCCAAGCGGAACATTGTCCGTTTCTTCAATAATCGGGGGGCCGCAATTTAACGAGCGCAGTCCCAGATAAATCCCCAGTACCGCGACAAGGATCGTCAACACGCGCCCCCACGATTTACGCCAAAAAAGACCCGGTGCCGACAGAAACGCCAGGATTCCAAGTGATAAAAAGAGGCCGCCGAAGAGCGCAAGGAAGGGAATGGGATCGCGGAAGTGTACGATGATTTTAAGCGACAAATCGTTGCCCTGCGGCTCGAGCCAACCCGCCCAAACGAGAACGAGATAGCCCCCCACTAGAGCGTTCCAGCATCCCCAGAGCAGGGTCCCCAGAACGATGGCCCATGCGACAATGCGTTCGCCAACAGCCGTTGTGACATGAGGCATAGTTCCACTCATCGTGGGTCGGTCGCGCTCAACCGGATGCGGATATTTCGCAGTCGAATACGGTTATTTCAGGAAACCTCGGAAGTAGACGTCTGTCAAGATAATTCGATCCATTCTTGCGATGCGTCCATCGTTACTTGTGCCATTTCCGAAGTCCGAGAGGGCACGCAAATCTCTCCCTATCTCTTCCGCGTCCATCGGGCATAGGGTCACGCCGCGCTGCGGAGGCGCGATAGGGCTAGTTCGAGGTTCGTGCGCAGGTTCATGGAGACTTCCCAGCGGCCGTGGTCGTCGGCTTCGATGGACCATTGGGGGAGAACGACGGTGCTTTGATGCACCAGCTCGAAGCCGCTCTCGGATTGGCTGACGGTTTGAATCGGAAAGGCGCGGAGCGCGCCGCGGCGCGAGAGGGTGAGCGATACATCCAAGCCGCGCCATTCATCGACGAGGCCAATGCGGTCGGCGTTCGAGAGATCTTGCCACGATTGCAGTTGGCCGGCGCGGGTTTGACCCGCGTGATAGAAATAGCGGTCGTCCGCTCCTGCCGCGAGACCGGCAAAATTGAACTCGACGGCGAAGTGAAACGGAGTTTGACGCGGGAGATTGTCCAAAATGTACCGCACCTCCAAGCCGTCGCTGTCACCGACCTTGAAATCGGCTGTCTCGCCTTCCAGCCCGTTCGCGGAACGAAAATCATCGGCGCTATCCTACGACTTCGTCGACGAGGTTCCTCCAGGTTCCTTTGCGACCAGTTGCCCACCCAACTTTCCCAGTTGATTCCTTGCAAGATCGATCACTTCGGCCCTCCAGTTCTCATTCTGGTCTTCCACCTCACCGACATCGAAATCCCGCACTCCCCCCAGCAGAAGAGAGAAATTGTCGATCCTTTGCTTCATGATCTGCACGAGTTTTTCATCCCGCGTTCCGCCAAACGCCGGATAGGCGTAACGGATCGGCTGGCCGGTCGCGGCCGCCCAGCTGTTGACGCGACGAAGGCGGCCGTTACGCTGTACGGTGCGAATCGGGCTGGGATCCAGTTCGTAATGGATCAAGTGGCGGCAATAGCGATGCAAGTCGATCCCTTCGGAGAGTCTGTCCGTGGCAACGAGTACGTCGGGACCAAAAGGGCTGTTGAAAATCGAAATGACCGTATCCGGCTGCCGGTTGTGGAGAAAGAGCGATTCTTCACGATCCTCGCTCGGCTCGCAAACACCCAACACTCGTGTAGCCCCATTCGCTCCAGGGAGAAGCTCAAGGCTGTCCTCCGCTGCCGCTTTTTTCAAGACCCCTCGGCTCGACGGGGATTTGATCAAGGCGTCGTACAGGCGCTGCGCCGCATGGGCGATTCTCTCCCGGCCGTGTGGCGGACGGGCTTTCGTCTTTTTCAGAGTACTCACCAAGTTAGCCATCGATGCAGAGGCCGAGGCCGCGCGAATCCAGTTCCACGTCTGAGTGCGGATCAGGTCCGCGCAGAGCCACTTAATGAACGTGGCACGCAGGAATTTATCGTGGCGTGCATCGGCGGCTGGTTCCAATACTTCACCCCATGCCTTTTCCCAAACGGATCGATTGGGGGATTGCGGCGCTGCCTCCTTAGGCAACTCCGAGGCCAGATGGAGGGTCAACTCCTCGGCCGTTGCATGGTGATGGCAGAAGAGGATGACCTTTTCCCCTTGCGCAATCGTGTCTCTCACCGTTTCGCCGACAGCTTTCAGCTTTGAATGGATGCCCACCTCGCCGCGGAGTCGTTTAATGGACTTCAGTTGATTCTCGACGACGGCGATGGCCGGTTCGGGCAGTTGCGGCACAATGCTCTTGAGGCGATCTCTTTCCACATCGAAGTATTGCCAGCCCACATGAAATCGAGGGTCGTTGGTGGCTTTCGACGATTCGGAATCATGGTCTTTTGCCACATCCCGCGCACGGTCCATGCGAATCAAAAGTTCCAATTCTTCGGTCCTCGCTGGCGGCACTTCAATGTTCCATGGCTCCTTAGAGTCGCCGAAGGACTTTTGCTCGTGCGGGAGATTATCGACTCCATGTCGGATCACGAACGGGGCGAGTGCCGCCACCGCTGCATTGGCCTTCGCGGCGAGATGTTCGGCGACCGCTTCGGCGCTTCGAGCTGTGTCCCCTGCGTAGAGATCATCAAGGGCACGGTTGTAGGCTATAATCGCACGATGCGCCGCGTCACCTCCGATGAGCGTCAGCAGACGATTCAATTCCTTAAGATCGATGCTGAACGGGGTCGCAGTCAGGATGAGAGTCCGTTTCGCGCATTTCTTCGTTTGCCTTAGTTTCCTTGCGAATTTCGACTGATCGCCCTTGGCACGATGGACCTCATCGACTATCAGTAGGTCACAATCGAGGGTCGCCCCATCCACGGCATTGTATAGGGTGACAACCTGGATTCGGCCGGGAAACAGTTTGCCCTCTCCGTCTTTCACTTGCTTACTTTCAACGCCCAGATGCTTTGCGCAAACCTGGAGGGGAGCCACATGCGACCACAACTCTTCCACCCAACGCCGCCTCAACACAGGATTTGGTGCCAGAATGCGCACTCGGTGATTCGCGTCACCAGCACGTGCCACGACCCAAGCGACAAGTGCGGCAACGGTCGTCTTGCCGAGACCGACATCGTCGGCGAGAAGAACTCCTCGACGTGCCGTTTCTCCGTTGCTGTTACCGTTGAGGCGTGCGAGGATGTCGCGCGCCGTCCGGAATTGTCGTCGCGTACTCTCAAGAGCAAGCGGTCGCTCCGAGTTCTTGCTCGCCTCGACATACTTGTCCGGATTCGAGAGAAACTGCCACTGTTTGGCGTGCAGTCCAATGGATTCGATTTGTGACATCACGCCTCCCGAAAGTGTTTCAGTCGTAGCGTCAGTTCTTCGGCGGCGAGCTTGGGTCCAATGGCCCTTGCCGCCTCTTTCTCGCCCTCGCGTTCCGTTTGTCGTTTGAAGGCTTCGATCAGCAACTCGCCGTCGCGCCGGAGCAACTCGCGTTCGAACTCCTCCGCATCGCGCGTGCCGATGCGTTTCACTCGTTCGGCCCAGTTCTCGACAACGCGGAGATGCTGTCGTGCGAGGTCGAAAGCGGGGACCGTGTAACTGTCTGGGCTTCTGGAATCCCCGTTCTTCTTTCCATCGCCATTTCTCGGCGCTTCGCCCTCATCCTCGTCAGCGACGCGGCCACCGTATTCTTCAAATAGCAACTCGTCGCGCATCCTTTGCATGTCTTCCGGATCTCCATCCAACTCTGGAGGAAGCGTGTCCTCCCTGTCTCGCGATGGCCTTTCATCAAAGACGGGAATGCTCACCGTCTCTTCTTCACACGTCAGATGAACTAACAACGGCGGGCGCTCGGAATCCGTCCACGGAAACCGGGCGGTGTGAAGGTTGTCGCGATCACCTGACGTCCAGCTGGTGATCGGGGTCCACTCAACGCCACTCTTTATCTCTCCCTTGAGATCGCCCTTCGCCTCGCATCGGCAAGCAACGTCGATCCTTTTCCCATCCCACACCGCTCGCGCCCACAGAATGAGGGCGGAACCACGGCCGGACAACTCCGACACCGTCGCCGCATCGTGCGCACGTTCAAATGGTTCAAGATTGTCGAACAATGGCCAAACGGCCTGCTCGATGCAGACCCCCAACTCGAAGTTGTCGATGGTGAGTTCGCCGTTGTGTTTCTGCCTTCCCCACGCTGCCGGGCTGAAGTTGGTAGATGTGACCAGCAAGCGACGCGAATTACCGCGCCGGAACGAATACACCTTTGCATGACTCCAGCGATCGTCCGCATGTCGGTGTTCCTCATGGAATAAGTCGGTAGCCTCGGAATCGTTGGGCTCGTGGCGGAGATGAAGCAGGGTGGCGTTGACTTCGGTCAACGAATGCAAAGTCGTTTCCGGCATTCGCCAGTGATTATCGCGCGCCCACGGATGATCCGTGTCGATCCAGATTAGCGAGAGACGATCCGGCGCTCCCTCGAACGCGGCGCACCAGCGATTCAGAGCGTCGACGTTCCATGATCCGACAAACGGTGCGAGAATCCCTACGCTGACCGCACCTCGCCCCGCAGGCGTAATCTCCCGAAGGCCGGCAGCGCCCCAAGGCGTGCGGCGCAACTCTTGACGAGTATACGTTCCGGGGACGCTGGCGACGAAGGTAACTCCTCCCGGACAATATGCACGGCCGAGTAGCTCCACGAAGGGATCGAGAGGCCCATCCTCACCGGCTGACAGGGCAAGTTCGCGCAGGAATTCGGGCAGCACCCCCCCCAGCGACGACGCTTCGCCTCTGAGCTTTGCGGTTCGAGTTTGAGACACACCCTCCAGGCTCCCTGCAACTGAGCCTTGAAAGCGGAGCGTGTCAGATTTGCCGAGGAAACCACGACCTCCAGGTATTCGTTGCCGTCCTCGTCCGCCCCCCAATGGAGCATCCACAGTTTCGCGTGCTGCACGGCCATGCCCCGATTTCCGACCTTGAGATGGCGGATCGAGCGCCAGATCCATCCGTAAGTACCGCTCTCGCTTTTATCCGCCTCTCCCTCCTCTCGTGTCATTGAGGACACTACGACAAGACGGTCGTGCAACTGCTTCAAGCGCTCATAGAGTTCAATCATGAAATACTTCCGCTCCACGCCCTCGCTCTTGCGATCGGGGTCGAGCCTCAGTAACTCCGGCAGGAGATCCTCGACCAAGAGGCACTCCTCGGCGCGGTCGTATGTCGTGAACAACGCCCTTTGGAGCTTGCACTCTCGTGGAGCATCGGATTGGAGCAGGGACTCCCATCCAAATTCGGCGCTACTCATTGTCGGCCTCCGCAGTCTCGTTCTCATTCGCCTCAACGCCCGCGCGCAGGGCGATTGGCATGTCGACGAGGATCCCGCATTGCACGGCGAGTCGGCAGAGCGGCCACAGACGAAAACGATAGAGCGATGAGCCGGCCCGCCAGGGAGTGCGCAACTCGACCGAACCGCCGCGGAGGACAAACCAAGGCAATCCGCCACAATGGTTCTCGTGATAATGGAGCAACGCTCGCAGGCAATCGAAGGGATCCTTATTCGGAATTACGCTGGCGAAGAGATGAGCCGTGTCGATGTGTGGGATTTGTATCTGGGCGTTCTTAAGCCACTCCTTAGCCGAATCCCATAGTTTCTTGCAGATCTCAACCGCATCGGAGAGAGCGGCCACATCGGCAAGTTTTACGCTACTTTCGTTCTGTAGCGTTCTCGCGATGAGATCCATCGCTTCCATGCCCGCATCCGCGAGCCGCGAGAAGCGCGGAAGCAAGACGAAGGTGGGACTGCCGGCGAACGCGCGGCTCAAGTGTTCGCAGACTCCGGGGTGGTCGAGGGCCGAAGCCTTCCCCACTTCGACTGCAACCCTCTTCCGCTGCGTTCCGAGCTTGTCGTCTCCGAATATCAGCGGCCTCAGCAGTTCGCTCTCCGGCAAAATCGTGTAGTCATTCCTGCGGCGAGGAAGTGTGTTGAGTTCGGAGCTTTTGCCGACTGTATCGAATACCCATTGCCGCAGCCACCATTCGTGTTCTTTGCCAATACTCCGCTTGTTCGGCTTCGGAAAACCGCCGTCCTCACCATCGCCGACATGCAGTTGCCAGGGCGGTCGCGCCGCACCGAGCTTGGCATCGAGCCACTTCGCCAATTGGTTCGTCGCCTTCCCCGGCGTCCAACCGTCGCCTTGCACGGTCATGTCCGGCCACTTGCGGAAGGCGAGTCGATATCCGCCGTACATTCCCGTCTGCCGGTAAGCGCAGTATTGGTCTACCGTCATCCCGAAGCGATGTGCCGAACTTTTGTCGCCCTCAATCCAGCGCTTTACACTCCTCACACCGGCGAGTTGGCGACCCTTCGTGTCCTGGGCGAGGACGATGGTCCGGGCAACCCACATCAACTCAAGGGGTCGGAGCCACGCATAACGCTGACGCTGTTCGTCGCGAGTGGCTACAGAGCGCCCTTTACTCGCGCGAAATACCTGTTGCGATCGTGCCAGACACCAGGCAAGAATCGTCACCCACCGCCCATCATATACCCGATTGCTAAGCTCCGGCGCAAGCGCATCGGCAAATTGATCGGCCAGTGCGCGCAGGCCTAGCGCATCGCCCCGCCGCACAATTATCGGATCCCACGGTTCGGTAAAGAAGAATCGCGGTTCCAAATCGGCGCGAGAATCGACGGCCATAGGAAACTCCCTGGGGGCTTCCTTTCCGTCTGTTTACGGATCGACTTTTCCCGGCTCAACCGCCTCCGGGATCGCAGAATTAACCTTCACCGTAGAGGATACTATCGTGAGGAACCGTTGACAACTACTTTTCAACTCGGCTAATTTCCCGATTCGATCTCCTTCGGATGGCCCTTGAAGAGTTTGGGTTATGCTGCGCTGAGGAGACGGGAGAGGGCTTGGGCCGCGTCCACCCGCAGGTTCATGGAGACTTCCCAGCGGCCGTGGTCGTCGGCTTCGATGGACCATTGGGGGAGAACGACGGTGCTTTGATGCACCAGCTCGAAGCCGCTCTCGGATTGGCTGACGGTTTGAATCGGAAAGGCGCGGAGCGCGCCGCGGCGCGAGAGGGTGAGCGATACATCCAAGCCGCGCCATTCATCGACGAGGCCAATGCGGTCGGCGTTCGAGAGATCTTGCCACGATTGCAGTTGGCCGGCGCGGGTTTGACCCGCGTGATAGAAATAGCGGTCGTCCGCTCCTGCCGCGAGACCGGCAAAATTGAACTCGACGGCGAAGTGAAACGGAGTTTGACGCGGGAGATTGTCCAGAATGTACCGCACCTCCAAGCCGTCGCTGTCGCCTGCCAAGCGAATCTCCTTGGTGACGCGGAGGTTGTGGTCGCCGACCCGGCCATCGCGCCAGAGGGTAAGACGCAGCTCGCCGTTGATGCGGTCGAGACGATGTTGATATGCGCCGGTCACGAAATCGCCCAGTTCGCGCTCTTGCCGCGTCGCCAACTGCTCGACGGTGACGTTCGGCTCCAGGAAATGATCGATGAGACTCTTTCGCAAGTAGTCGTCGTATTGGAGCATTCGGTCGAGGCCGCCCTGTTTCCACGTCTGACCGTGATGGTGGCGAATGGCGTCGTGGTACGCTTCCGGTCGTCGCGCCAGAGTGGCCAACAGATTGAGGCGGATGGCCCGCACGTCCAACTCGTAAAGCGATCCACCACATTCGGGATGGAAATAGGCGGCCAACTCGGCGTTTTGCAGACATACCTCCGGCGTATCGTCGAGATTGAAATCGGCCGTCTCGCCGTCGAGCCAGTTCGCCGGTCGCGGCCTGGCTTCCAGGAGTAGATTCTCCGCCTCGATCAGATGTTCGTACACCGCGCCGCGCAGATGGGGCAGATAGATGCCGCCGAACGTGCCGTGCCACCAGGGGCAATTGCACTGGGCGCGATACAACTCTTGCCGCGCTTGAGCCAGGATGTTCCCATCCACGTCCGTTGCCTCTTGGATACGCTGGCTCACTTGCAACATGCGGGCGTACATCTCTTGCGTTTCGGGATAGCGGGCTTTGAAGTTGCGCCAGTTGCCGGCGCGAAGGAAGCGTTGTAGACGACCCCAACGGTGATCGTGCTGCAATTCGCCGGTCAGTCCGCGATAATCGTTCAGTCGGCCCAAGGGCAGCGCCCACTCGGTCATTTCGCGGTAGCTGGCATCGGGTAGATAGATGCGCCCACACGGCTTCGTCTCGTCGAGCGCTTGGGCTAGGGTGCAGAGTTGAATCCAATGGCGATTGCCGCGCAGGGCATCGAAGAAACGGCGCAGCCAGCCGTATTCATAACAATGGCGATACATCTCCGGCCAAACTCCGAATTTCTCGCCGTCGTCGGCAAACACCACGACGGCATCGGGATGGCGCGAGGCCAAATCGCCGAGGTAGCCGAGCGTCTCGTTGGGATCGCGGTAGGGCATCAGATAGCGCAACGGCTCGGCGGCGGCGAAGATGCGGAGCAGCCGGCCGTTGTCTTCGCTCAGATGGTAGCCGAACGTCTTGCCGTCTTCGACGCCCGCCTGCCGAAAGTGCAGATCGTCCAGAACGGTGTACTCGATGCCGGCGTCGGCGATGTCCGAAACGAGGTTCTGCTCCCACACGCGCTCCGGAACCCACATGCCGCGCACGTCCGCTTCAAAAAGATTTGCCAGATAGCTTTTATAGCTCGAAATCTGTCCCACGCGGTCGCACGGCGGGATCATGGGTAGGATCGGCTCGTAGAAGCCGCCGCCCACGATCTCGACCTGTCCGCGCCGGACCATGCGCCGCAGACGGTCGAGATAATCCGGCTTGTGTGCGACGAACCATTCCATGAGAGGGCCGCTGGTGTGCAGCGAGAGGGGAATCTCCGGATATTGCTCCAGCAGTTCGAGAAAAGGCCGATAGCTGACGTTGTAGGCGTGTTCAAAAACGTGGCCGAAGTTTCCGACTGGCTGATGATTGTGCAGGGCGAAAACGAATCGCAACGGCATGGGAGAGTCCTTTCTCAACAATCGACCATCGTTCCGTGACGGTCGGCGGCGAAGGGCTGGACGAGGCCAACTCGGCGCGTAGTATCGCTCATACGGCGGATCGACGCATCCCCAGTTTTACCGGGGTACGGGTCGCGGCGAATATCTGGGTCGATTGGGCAAGACGGAGTTTGGCTCCATCGAAATGGTTATGCCAATCGTCGTAACTCCGCGAACGCGGTAACGCTTACTCACCGTCCCACCCCCTGGCGATCGTCTCCGCGGGCGTCAACGTGCTGCCGGCCAAGGAGCGGAAGGGCATGACGCGGGTGGGGCCGCCCTGAGGCCGGCGTAGGACGATCGCGTCTTGGGGTGCCAGGTAATTGATCAGTTCGGGATGATGGGAAATGAAAAGCACATGCGCGCCGCGATCCTCCACGGTTTGGCACATACCCAAGAGCCAGGGTTGGATCTCGGCCAGCGACACAAAGTTTTCAGGCTCATCAATGCAAACGAGAGGTAAGGATGTTCTCTCGGCAAAGTGCATCAGTGTGTAGAGAGCGATCAGCACCCGCTGACCATCGGACAGGTCGCCGAAAGCCACCTCATAATTGCCTTCTCCGCCGGCGGCGTTTTGCAAGGAGACCTTAAGGAGGCGAACACTGGGGCCCGCCTTCTCCAGACGAATACTCTGAAATCCCTCCCAAACTTCGGCCAGCGATTGGCGCAGCCGCTCGATTAACTCGGGCGTTTCTTGGACGAGGTGGCGATACCAAGAGACGAAGTTCGTCATGTTATCGTTCAGACGAGGTTCTTCCTGAAGCGATTGCGAAATCATGTCAAAGGGGTTCGGGCGAACAACCTGAATCTGGCCGACCCAATCTCGGAACCAGCGGTGCAAACGGTGTTCGCTCCGTTCGAGGATGGTCACGAATGCCGACTGGCTTGAGTCGAAGGGAAACTGAGCATCGACTTGGCCAGTCTCCCGATAGATGGTGACTGCGCCTTCGGCAAAGTTGAGCAGTGGCCGATCCTCGAAGCTCAGAGATTCCGCAAGGATGTGACTCTGTCGCGCTTCCCGTTTGTGCTGGACGATCAGCCCATATTCGTAGGTTCCTCCATTCCCCTCTACCTCCAACTCGAACGTTTGCTGTTCGCGTCGCTCCCAGAGAGTCAAGGCCGAGAACAGAGCCAATTCAGGGATCTTTCTTTCCCCGCTAATCAGTCGACGAAGGCTCCACAGGACGTCGAAGACTGCGGATTTCCCCGCTCCGTTCGAACCGAGGAGCAACTGGGTCCGTTGAGGGGTGAAATCGAAATTGACCAAGCATTTGTAGTTGTCAATGTAGAGACGTTTTAACACGTCACGATCCTTTCAACCGGAACGCGGATCTTGCCTTGAGGGTTGGACGCTCGTTGCCTTGCGATTGCACGCGGAGGCACCAAGCCCTCTGAGGATGACCTCGGCGATCGAGGACTGGATGTCCGCCAGATACTATTGTATTCCCTGGATGGAAATTGCGCACGCAAGTGACTGCGGTTGCGAGCAAAGAAGCCGAACAGGAAGGCGCACGGCGTTCCCGCTCGACCCGCCGCCCGTTGGCAACGGCATCGCGGCGTCGGAGGGACAAGCCGATCGATCTGAACTTACAAGAAGATTACCTCAGCGCGCTGGAGCGCTAGCGGTGCAAATGATTTTATCGACAATGCGATACTCCACGGAGGTGATATAATGAAAGAAGGTCGAACCTCGTCGTACAATGGACTCATCTTCGGATTGACTACAGGGTTTTTCGGTGGCTCAATCCAGGCGTTCCTTATCTCGTTACCGAATGAACCGCCGTTTGCGCCGCGCTGGATTTTGATCTTCGTCGGCTACGCCGTTTGGTTTCTCGTTGGCTTTTTAATCGGAGCATTCAATAGCCCGCGATCCGTCAGAGATCCAAAACAGTCTCCGCAGATAAAATATACTTTTGTCTATCGAATGCTGAACATCATAGGTTGGCTTCTTTACCGACTGATAGTTGGGTATTTCATCGGTTGCATTGCTACAGTAGTATTCGCCATCGTTGGAATATCTCCGTGGTTCGGCTTGGCGCGACTCGTTCTCGATCAAGACAAGTCTTGGCTCGATACACCTCTGGGCTACGCGATGGTGAGCGGAACGACAGCCAGCTTCTATTCGGGAGTGAGTGGCGGCGTGTTCGGTGCGTTGGTTACCACTCGGCGTTCCTATTCTCACCGACCGGCTCTAGGATGGCGAGTCGTGCGATGTAGTTTCACGGCGTATCTGTTCGGGTTCATATTTGGATCTTCGCTGGGCTGGATGAGACCCGACCAAGCCATTGTGTACATTTGTGCGGTCACAAGCATTCCCATCGGTATTCTCGCTGGTATCCTCGGTGGTATATGGACCGATCTTCGAGCGCTACGGGATAGTTGATCGTTCTCACGCTAATACGCCGTGGATCACTTCGCCGGCGCTGATGGGGAGAGGGCGGTTGAGGGCGTCGCGGATTTCGGTCTTGGGATCGATGCCCAGCAGATGAAACATCGTCGCGGCCAGATCGTCGGGGCGCGCCGGATCGTTGGCGGGATAGGCTCCGATCTTATCCGAAGCGCCGTGGACGTGGCCGCGCTTGACGCCGCCGCCCGCCAACAGTGCCGGGTAGCACTGCGGCCAATGATCGCGCCCGGCAATTTTATTGATGCGCGGCGAACGACCGAACTCGCCCACCCAGACCACCAGCGTTTCATCGAGCAATCCTCGCTGGTCCAGATCTTCCAACAGGGTAGGCAAGGTTCGATCGGTGATGGGCAAAAGATGCTTTTTAAGGATAGGATACATCGGTTTATCGCCGAAGCCGTGCGTGTCCCATCCGCCCTCACAGCCGCCGATGGATTGCGAGAAATATACGTTGATGAACCTGGCTCCCGCCTCGACCAGCCGCCGCGCCAGCAGACATCCTTGCCCGTAGGTGGTGCGTCCATAGCGCTCGCGCACGGCGTCCGGCTCGGCAGAGAGATCGAATGCTTTTTTGATGGCCGATGAGGAAAGCATGGTCATGGCGCGTTCGTAATGGGCGTCGATGCCGCGCGCCTTGGCGGAGAATTCGAGCAGTTCCGTCTGTTGGTCGATGAGCCGCAACACTTCGCGGCGATGGCCGAGACGTTCCAGCGACAGATTGTCGGGCAGACTGAGTTCCGGCAGGCGAAAATCGGGACTATTCGGATCTTGATTGATGAATAGCGGATCGTGGGCCTTGCCGAGAAAACTGGCGCGCTGTCCCGGCGTGATCGAACCGTCGCTGATGGAATACGGGTAGGCGACGAACGTGGGTATGCCGTCGCGCGCCGGGGCGAGACGATCGACGATGGAGCCGTAGGCCGGGAACAGGTCGCTGGAGTCGCGCAGCCGTTGATCGTCCGTCGCCGGGGAATAACCGCTCAGACTGTAATAGCCGGCAGAATTGTGATTCTTCATCGTGTGATGCAGCGTTCGCACGAGCGTTACCTTATTCATCACTCGCGCCATGCCCGGCAGTCGATCGCACACTTGCACGCCGGGTAAATTGGTGGCGATGGGTTTGAATTCGCCGCGGATCGCCTCGGGCGCATTCGGTTTCATATCGAAGGTGTCGTGATGACTGGGACCGCCCCATTGATGGAGGAAGATCACGGCGCGCGCGCGGGCCTTGCGTTTGGCATTCCCCTCCGCCGCGCGCAGCAACCCCGGCAGACCGAGGAGGCCCAGTCCGCCGACTTGCAGCAGATGGCGGCGCGACATGCCTTGAGAAATGGACTGCAAGCGAACACGCCTATGGTGATTACGCACGATGAACTCCCTAAACGGACCAGTCCTCGACGACAAGATTCGGCACGCGCTGGAAATCGCGCAGATTGCGTGTGACTATAATTCCGTCATGTTCCAAAGTGATCGCGGCGATGCGAAGATCATTACGCCCTACGTTAAGCCGCGAGGTCAATAATTGTTCGTAGCGGGCGAGTGCGGCCGGAACGAACAGCAACTTTTTCCAGCACGCCAGAAAATCCACATGGAGTGCCAATCGTTCGTATAGGGGAGGTAATTGATCTCGTCGTTTGGCGCGGCGCAGCGCGGTGTACCAACCCGTCAATCCTTCCTCGACCGTTATCACAGAGATGGCCAACTCTTGGGGATGGCGTGCATCTACTCGCGCACGGACATTTGGATGGTTGCTCTGATAAAGCGACAGAATATCGGTATCGAGGACGTAAAGACTCATAATGCGTTCGGATCCTCATCCATCTGTCGCCGATAGTCCTCGACCGCGTGCTTCCATTCCGCAATTAAAGGATCATCCGGCTTCCACATACCGGCCCACTGGATAAGAGAACTTTCATGGGCCGGAACCTCAATGCGGCAGACGGTTGCTCCTGCTTTCAGTCGATCCTCAATGAGTTTGCGCAAATTGTTTATCGCTTCGTAGGGAGAATCTCCTTCGGCCACAAATGGAAAGGGAGGGCCGCTCCAAGCCTGATAGTGATTGTCCCCAATGGGATCGATGAGTACCTGAATTTCCATGAACGATTCCTCCTCTCGACCTTATCTGTCTCATTATACTCATCGGCTTCGCTCATCGCCGCAGTAGAAACTCTTTACGCGTTGACTAAACCCCATACCAGATCCTCCAGTGCCGCGCGCCGATCCTTGGCGCGAGCGATCGTCGCCAACGCGGTCTCTCGTTCTTTCGCCGAAGGTAGGCGGCACAGCGCGGCCAAATAAGACTCCTCGACGATCTTCGCGTTCGTCTCGCGAGCGGCCTCCTGTCACCTACTCACCAAGCTCCGAAAAGTTGTTGAAGCACTGCGGAGACTTTTTGGCGATCCCCCGGCTCTAACCGTCCCAGCACGCGAATCACCCGAAACTTCGCCGAAGTCACTACCTTATGCAAGCGTACCGAACAAGGAGTGAGCAGCCCGGCTTGCTGCCAATTCGTCAAGGATACATCGTAGCGCGTCGTCACCGCTTGACTCGTGATTCGCGCGAGTACGATGTCCGCGTCTCCCGTATCCAAAAGGGCGAGAGCCGGGCGCGCCTTGAATTGAGTGCCCGATGTAAACGGGAAATTCACCAGAAGCAGCTCACCTGCCGGATAATCGATCGTAGATGGCATCACTTTCCGCGTATCCCCTTAGAAATTCGCCGCTTGCCATTTCCTCCCACTCGGCGTCTTCCGTCGAATCGGGAACAAGCATGAGAATCTTCACCGTCTGTCCAGTTGGCACCTCGGCAAGGACGGAGGGCGGGATGGGCAGTGTGTTATCCGGGTTGATCCGTGCTTCAAATTCCAAGGCTTTCATTGTTGTCCTCCCGACTCTCTCGCGTATTCATTCAGACACTCTATCGCTCATCGCCGCAGTAGAAACTCTTTCGCGTTGACTAAACCCCATACCAAATCCTCCAACGCCGCGCGCCGATCCTTGGCGCGAGCGATCATCGCCAACGCGGTCTCTCGTTCTTTCGCCGAAGGTAGGCGGCACAGCGCGGCCAAATAAAACTCCTCGACGATCTCCGCGTTCGTCTTGCCGGAGGCGAGAAGACGACCGATGCGATTGTTCGCGTCGCCGAGCATGTCGTTCATCAATGGGCCGGTGATGAGTTGAAACGCCTGACTCAAGGTGGTGTCGTCGGAACGCTCGCATTCGCAACTGAGCAAACGGATCGGCTTGCCGAACGAGGTGAGGAAGCGTTCGCCGTCGCTGGCGCGTTGACGGCGGCCGCGATTGGCGGAGACGCCGGGTAGTTGCCCGGCGCGCGTGCCGGAAGGGTAGCCGGGAAAGCGAGGCTTCACGCCAGTCACTTGAGCCAGGGCATCGAGCAATTGCTCGGCTTGCAGGGGACGCACCGAAGCGTGCGAGAAGTTCGACTCGTCGTCGCCGTTGGTATCGTTGGGCACGGCGGACAACTGGTAGGCGCGCGAATTCATAATGGTGCGGATCAGCGAGCGCAGATCGAAACGATGCTCGGCGAAGTCTTTGGCCAAGGCGTCGAGCAAGGGGGCGTTGACCGGAGGATTCGAGGCGCGGAAGTCGTCGTTCGGTTCGACGATGCCCCGACCGAAGAGGTGATGCCAGACGCGGTTGGCCTGAGCGCGGGCGAAAAACGGATTTTTCGGATCGGCTATCCAATCGGCGAGCGCGAGTAAACGGTCTGCCCCGGAGGCGAACTTCGGAGTCTCGACGCCGAGGAAGCGCGGACGGAGTATCTCACCATTACGAGGATGCTTGATTTCGCCGCTGCGATCCATCCAGACGATCTGTTCGCCCACAAACTCGTGTTTGTCGAGATTGTCGCGGCGATTGTTCTCGACGATGCGATATTGCACGCGGCTGAAGAAGGCGGCGAAACTGTGGTAGTCGGTCTGCGTCCATCGGTCGAAAGGGTGATTGTGACAGCGGGCGCACTGCATCCGAACGCCGAGGAACACCTGAGCGGCCGACTCGGCGCGCGTCTGCGGATCGCGCAGCGAACGATACCAATTGGCTGCGGGTTCGCTATAAGTGCTGCCGCGCCCGGCGACCAACTCGCGGGCCATTTCATTCAGCGGCACGCCCTCGGCGATGCTTCGTCGCATCCACGCATGGAAGATTCGCACCCCCTTGGCATCGAGCGCCTTCTCTTCGCAGTGCAACAGATCCGCCCATTTGAGAGACCAAAAATCGGCAAACTCCGGCCGCTCCAAGAGCGCATCGATCAGCCGTGCGCGCTTGTCGGATCGAGCATCGGCAAGAAAGCGGCGCGATTCGTCCGGCGTCGGCAGAATGCCCAGCACATCGAGATAGGCGCGGCGAAGAAACACGCTGTCGGAAGCGAGCGGCGACGGAGCCATGCGCAGGGTCCGCAGCTTGGCGAAGACGTGGCGGTCGATCTCGTTCGCTTCGGGCGGATTGGGCCAAACGAAATCGGGCCGCGCCGGGACAAACGCCAATTGCACCACGGCCTGACGATCCAGATAGCGCACCATGATCGTCGTCTCGCCCAAGCTCATTCGCCGTGCGATCCCCTCGGCATCGACCCGCGCGCCGAGATTGGAAGGCTCGAACACGGTCAAGCGCGTCACATCCCGACTTGTGCCGTCGGAGAAGATCGCACGCACGCGCAGCGCAGCGCTCTCTGCCGGTTCGATCAGTACCCGTTGTCGCGGCGTCACCTCCAGCTTGCGGAGTAGGGGAGTGTTCGGCGAATCGAAGCGCATCCCTTCGGCCATCCAATCGCGCAGGATGCGATACTCCAACGACTGGCGGTCGAATCGCACGCCTCCCTCGTGCGGCGCGATTCCCGTCGCCTTGGCGAGCAAGAGACTGTCTTCCGGACGGAAGCGGTCGGTTCGCCGAGCCAGGGTGTCGCGCGTCAAGGTATCGAAATCGAGATCGGGATCTTGGCCGCGCAGAGACAGTTTGAAACCGTTTTTCCCATTCTGATTCCCATGACACGCGCCTTGATTGCAGCCGGAGCGCGACAACACGGCCATGACGTCGTTGCGAAAGCTGACGGGCGCGGCCTGCACGTTGCGTTGATGGAACACCACGACGAATGCGAGGAGCCACACACAACGATAGTTCGACTGTGGATTCATAAACGCTCTCTCATTCGGAAGCCCGAAGCGCCAGCGAGGGCTTTGAAATTCCCTCGCTGGCGCTTCGGGCTTCTGAAAGTTTGACGCTTCAACTACAATCCGGTTACTTCCCATCCCTTGCGATAGCGACGGCGAACGAGTTGGTTGGCGCGTCGTTCGTTCGTGACCTGCAGCTTGGCGGCGTCCCATTCCAGAGTCGTTTCGGGAAAGCGCGTGGCCAAGCAGCCGAGCAGTACCGTCTCCGTTAAGGGACCGGAGTAAGAGAATGGCGCGGACGTTTGCCCGTTGCCGCGGCAGGCTTCGACGAACTGCAAATAATGATTGCGCCCTTCCTGTTTCGGCAATTTGTGATCCTTGAACTTCTCCAAGGGGAACAGCGACGGCATGGCGATGTACGGCGAATACATAACTCCCTCGGTACCCACATAGATCGATCCTTGATCGTTTAATCCCCCCCCTTGGAGCAGCGCGTGTATTTCCTTGGGTGGGCGCGATTTACCGTTGTACCAATGAAGGACGAGTGAATCGGTCGTATATTTGGTGCCGGGGAAAGTGTATTTAACGTGAACATTGAGACTCCAATTGTATTCGTTCGGCGCTTCCTTTATTTCCGAGCGAATCGATTTTGGAGAGGTCAACGCCAACGAGCCATATACGGGATCGAGAATGTGGCAACCCATGTCGCCGAAGGTTCCGGTGCCGAAGTCGAGCCGTTTTCGCCAGTTGCCCGGATGATAATAGTCGCCGCCGATATACGGCCTTTCGTCCGCCACGCCCAGCCAGCCGTTCCAATCGAAGCCTTCCGGCACGGGATCTTTGCGATCGGGTCGCGGAGCGGGATCGCCCCATCCCTTGCCGCTCCAGCTGTGAACTTCTTTGACCTTGCCGATAATGCCCGATTGAATGGTAGCCACGACGGTGCGATGCTCCGCCGCGGAGTGAATCTGAATGCCCATCTGCGAGACGAGCTTTTTCTCCGCCGCCACCTTCGCCAGCTGCCGCGCTTCATAAATCGTCTGCGTCAACGGCTTCTGCGTGTAAACGTGCAGACCTTGTTGCATGGCGCGCATGGTGATGGGCGCGTGCATGTGGTCGGGCGTCGAGACGTTCACCGACTGAAGATTCTTCTCTTTATCGAGCAGTTCGCGCCAGTCCTGATAGATTTTCACATCGGGAAAGCGTTTCTTGATGTCGGCAGTTCGGCGCAGGTCCACGTCGGCGACGGCGACGAGTTTCAAATGTTTGCTTGCGGTCAGCGAGCCGATGTCGGCACCCGCCATGCCGCTGGCCCCAAAACTGGCGTGATAAATCGTCTCGCTCGGCGCGGCGGCGTGCGCGCGATAGACGAAGGGAACGGCGCAGGCGGCAGCGGAGATACGTTTCAGCGCGGCTCGGCGAGTCATGCGTGAGGTCATGGAATGGCTCCTGAATAGTTCGCTCCCGGAGGAGGGGTGGGAAGGAATTTCGTAACCGTTCACCCTCCCAAACTGGCGCAGCTGTAGCCGCCGAGTTTTCGTAAACTGTCGGTATGGATGTTCCCATGTGTGAAGGCTGTCGCCAGCGTGACGCGCG
>JAJXWW010000052.1 GCA_021781415.1 Planctomycetota bacterium | reverse complement strand
GAGGAGATACTCGCACCGTAGGATACGATTCCTTCAGCGGAGCATGAAGCTCACCATGACGACACAACGAAGATGCCACGCCTATCGCGGCGGGTTTGTACCGCCGTATCTGTTGACAGCCATGCTGCTTCTCGCAAGCGGCTGTCAAACTCCACCTGCCAAACCTTCCGGCTGTACGCCGAGGACGGCGAACGCCGATCGTTACCGCGTCCTCGCGCGGCAAGTCCTGTGCGATACAGGGGAAGAGTTTGCGCACCATCCTCTGCGCGCCGGTCGCACCGTGTTAGCCGACCAGACGGCTTGGTTTTGTGCGGCAGGCAGAGGGATCTTCTGCAAACGAATCGGCATGCGATTACACGGCACGCCGCCGCCGCTGTGTCCTGTTCCCGACACTCTCGATCCATCCCTGATGGAGACGAATCTGGAGCCGGCTTCGGTGCGGTTGTATCCCGACGGAGGCGAAGCACTCGCGCTCCTCGAACATCTCATCGATTCGGCTCAATGCCGCATCGACGTCATCATCTTCACGTGGGAAGACGATGAAGTCGGTTGGCAGGTCGCGCGGCGTCTGGCCGCCGCCGCGTCACCCACTCGGCGGGTCCGCCTTCTCGTTGACGGCAGTGCGAACCTTATGTTCGCGCCGGCAGTCAGCCCAAACCTGCCCGTACCTCAAGGCAGCAATGCGAAGACGGCCGGCAAGCTCAATCGGGTCGTATGCTGGATGGCCCAGCAACCCCACGTTGAGCTGATTCGCGATCGCAGCCCGTTGGCACACTTCGACCATCGCAAATTAGTCTTAATCGACGGCCATACCGCCTGGGCCGGCGGGCGCAATTTCACCGAAGCGGCTTTCTTTCAACGCCACGACATCAGCTATACCGTACAGGGACCGCTTGTCGGCGAATGGCAATCGATGTTTGAGAATTATTGGCGGCAACAGGGAGGCAAACCCGCTTGTATTCAAACGGAGCCGCTGCCAATCATCGCCAACGCGGCCGGTCGGCTCGTCGGCAATTCGCCGACGCATCACAGCCTCCGCAAATCGCTTTATCGCGCCATCGACGCGGCCAAGCACTCGATCCTCCTGGAAAACCCCTATCTGACGGACAACGGCGTGATAACAAAACTGGCTCGCGCCCGCCGGCGCGGCGTCGATGCCCGCATCCTCTTCACCATCCAATCGGATACCGAGTCGATCAATCATACGAACAAGGTAACGGCCAATCGCTTGCTCGCCGCCGGGGTGCGCGTCTATCTCTATCCGGGCCGCATCCACACAAAAACCGCTCTGATCGACGGTTCTTGGGCCTACATGGGCAGCGGCAATTTCGATCTGCTCAGTCTGTATCGCAACCACGAACTCGGCATCGTCTTCGGGCCGGGGCCGATCATTCAGGATCTCGAACAAACTCTGTTCATTCCCGATTTCAACCCCGAGTATGAATTGCACGCTCCCTTGCCATTGACCTGCGAGGACTACGCCTACGAGTTGCTCGCCGGGATGTTCCTCTAACGGATCGCCGCTACCTTCTATTCACTCAAGGCCGAGGGAGAGGGAAGCGATCGTAAGCCCCT
This sequence comes from Planctomycetota bacterium, assembly GCA_021781415.1. Classification (GTDB taxonomy): domain Bacteria; phylum Planctomycetota; class Planctomycetia; order Gemmatales; family Gemmataceae; genus JAJPHU01. The sequence goes on along the minus strand of JAJXWW010000052.1, from coordinate 102,890 downwards.
CTCCCCCGGTACTCCGGGGGAGAGGGGTTGGGGTGAGGGGGCGGATTTCAGATCCCTCACCCTCAACCCATCTCCCTTGAGTAGAGGGGCGAGGAGAGCGATTGTTCGGTTCGCCGATCCATTTTCGTTGTCGATTCGTACTACTAACTACGGACTGACCAACGGATAATGGATGCGAATCTGTGCTTGGACCGATCTTCAATCGCGAGTTTTTGACGGTGCCGCGCCGGGAGAATCACTACCTGGCGCGGGCGGCCTATCTGGGTACGCTGTGGATCATCTGCGTCACTGCATGGTTGGCCAGCGGCGGGCTGTGGCGCGCCGAGACGTTGGGCGACTCGGCGCGACTGGGGCCGGTTCTGTTTCGCGTTCTCACCTACGTTGAGTTGGCCTTGTTCTTGTTCTTCGCGGCTCTGTCCGCCGTCGCTGCCGTGTCGCAAGAGAAGGATCGGCGCACGTTCATTCTCCTCCTCATCACCGATCTGCGCAACCGCGAAATCGTCCTCGGCAAACTCTTGGGCAGCCTGCTACCGATCGTCCTCTTGATGACGGCGACATTTCCACTCCTCATGGCGTTGGTGTTGCTCGGAGGCATCGATCCCCGACAGGTTTGGCAATCGGTGTTGATCGTGGCGGCCACCTCGTTGGCAGCCGGTTCCTTGGGCGGACTCGTGGCGTTGTGGCGCGACCGCACCTTTCAAGCATTGGCGCTGACCGTGTTGCTCCTCGTACTCTATCTGTGTGCCGCAAACGGGTTGACACTTCTTCCCATGTTGACCTCGCACGTCACCCCGGAAGGGATAAACCGGTGGCAAACGCGGCTCGATCCTTTCCGCGCCTTGTCCTCCGTTCAAGATCCGTCGTCACTGTTGGAGTCGGGGCTATCGCCCTCTTACGGTTTTACGGGTGTCATGTTCGCGTTTGCCGCTTTGCTCAATGGGTGGGGGCTGTCTCGTCTGCGCGTCTGGAATCCGAGCGGCGAGCCGATTATGCAACGCGAACAACCCGAAGAAGCCGAGGACAAAGAGCGCAGCCTTGCCGGCGATGCAAAGGTCCGGGGTAGTGTCCACGCCGCTCCGGGAGCGCTCCGCCGGGTCGGTCCCAACCCGATTCTGTGGCGCGAGATTTCCACGAGAGCCTATGGACGGCGACCTCTCTTGGTCAAGACGGCCTATTTCATCGTGCTGGGTCTCATCTGCTGGTCGGCACTCGCTCCCGCGTTGATCGAGCATCAGAGCTGGGCCTTCGCCGCGGCGTCCGGTCTGATCCCCGTATGCGTACTCAGTCTCTTGTTGGCGGCGGCTCAGGCGGTCACATCCATCACCTCGGAGCGTGACACCGGAGCGCTCGATCTGTTGCTCGTCACCGATCTGACGGCGAAAGAGTTCATCTTCGGCAAGCTCGGCGGGATCGTGTACAACACGAAAGAGTATCTCCTGCCGCCCCTCATCTTGGCGGCGGTCTATGCGGCGAATGGACTCTTGGCCACGCCGCCGCTCGGACATCCCGAACTGCGTCCGAGCATGAACGCGATGTCGCTCTTCTGCATCGGCGGCTGTACGGTCGTCCTGTTGGCCTTCGCCATGCTTTTGGGTATCCATGTCGCCTTGCGAACGCCCAACAGCCGACTCGCCATCGTTCATACGCTCAGCACGATTTTCTTCCTCTCCGTGGGCACGATGGTCTGTGTCGCACTGATTCTCATCAATGGACGATTCGAATATCAATGGGGCAGCTTTGTCTTTTTCTTGGCGGCTGGCGTTGGCGGTTTCTGGTGGGTGCTATCGGGAGATCGACCCTCCGGCGCGCTGACCTGCGCCAGTTGGTTCTGTCCGTTGGCCGTGTTATACACCGTGATGAATGTCCTCGTGGCCAAGCCCGGATCCCAAGAGTCGGCCGATCCATTGATTCCCTTCCTTGTCATCTCCGGCGCGTTCGGCTTCGCGGTGGCGGCGATGCTGGTGCCGTTGCTCAGCGAATTCGATGTGGCCATGGGACGCACCTCTGGCGGAGCGGATTGAGGTATCCTCGGCGTGCGGCCAGCGTCGGTTCCGTCGTCTCGTGGAGTCGTGAACGATTTTCGACCGCGTGCCGTAGCTCGGCATTTACTCTTCTGCTTCGACCTCGCATGGCAAGAATTGACGCGGAACGCTACTATGAAGTCGAGGGTGGGTCGAGGATCGAGACCCACCGAGAGTAAGAGCGGCGAGGCTCATGCCTCGACTCGCCCCACAAGGGAGTTATCGTGAAAATAATCCTCGCCAATCCGCGCGGCTTCTGTGCCGGCGTGAACATGGCCATCGAGAGCCTGGAACGCGCTCTCGAAGTGTATGGCTCGCCGCTTTACGTCTACCATGAAATCGTCCACAATCGCCCGGTCGTCGAGCGATTTCGCAAGCGGGGCGTTGTGTTCGTGGATCACATCGACGAGATCCCTTCGGGCGCGACGGTGTTATACAGCGCCCACGGTGTCGCCCCGGCCATCCGCGCCGCCGCCGTCGAACGCAACCTCTTGGCCATCGACGCCACTTGCCCGCTCGTCACCAAAGTGCATCTCGAAGCCGTCCGTTTCGCCAGGGAAAACTACACGATTTTACTCATCGGCCACAAGGGGCACGACGAGGTTCTCGGCACCACCGGCGAAGCGCCCGATCACATACGTCTGGTGCAAACCGTCGAAGAGGTCGAGGCGCTCGATCTACCGTCGGATGCCAAAGTCGCTTTCTTGACGCAGACGACTTTGAGTGTCGATGACGCCGAGATTATTGTCGCCGCTCTGAGACGACGCTATCCGCACATCGTCGGTCCCTCCCGCGACGACATTTGCTATGCCACACAAAACCGGCAAGAAGCCGTCAAGGAGCTGGTGCCGGAGGCGGACGCCGTGATCGTGCTGGGCAGTCAAAACAGCTCGAATAGTATGCGCCTGGCCGAGTTGGCGCGCGCACACGGTCGGCCCGCTTATCTCATCGACGGTATCCGCGATTTGCCCGCCGACTGTTTCGACGGCAGTGAGACCGTCCTCGTCACCGCGGGTGCGAGCGCGCCGGAAGAGATGGTACAAGAATGCGTGACGGCGCTGCGCGAGCGATTCGGGGCGCGCGTCGAGACTCGCACCATCCGCGAAGAACACGTCAGCTTCCCCCTGCCGCGAGAGCTGCGCGTCCTGGCAAACTGCGGCGGCTGAGGACGAACTAACGATTCCTTCGTCTCATCTCGTCGACAACGGGCTTCAGCTGCTCCATAATGCGCCGCATGTGGTTGGATTTGTTCAAGACGTAGAAATGGATGCCAGGCACGCCGCGGCGCAACAGCTCACTTCCTTGAGCCACGCATTGCCGGATGCCTACTTCCTCGGCGCGGCCATCGTCGTCGTCGTCGGCGGTTTCCAGTTCGGCCTGGAGCGCCGGCGGAATGGTCGAGCCGCACAAAGAAGTGATGCGACGCACCTGTTTCGCGGATAACACCGGCAAGAGTCCGGGTACGATCGGTTTCTCGATTCCCAGAGCGCGGGCCTCGTCTGCGAACGAGAAAAAATGGCGGTTGTCGTAAAACAGCTGCGTGATGACGAGATCCGCCCCAGCCTCAACTTTGTTTTTAAGATAGCGCAAGTCGGAATCTCGATCGAGGGATTCGACGTGCTTTTCGGGATACCCAGCCACGGCCAAGCCCAGTCGATCTCCAAGGCGTCGTCGAATGTGGGCGACTAATTCGTTGGCATGGGCATACCCATCGGGCGGCGGCACGAATTGCGCCTCGCCGCGCGGAGGATCGCCGCGCAGCGCTACGATGTTATCGAGCCCCGCGCCCAGGATGTCGTCGAGAATGCGGTCGAGATCGACTCGGCTCGAGCCTACGCAGGTCAGATGACAGGCAGCCTCCATCCCGTACTCGCCCTTTAGAAGCGAGGCAATTTCCAACGTCCGCTCGCGGGTGGTTCCGAGCGCGCCGTAGGTCACGGTCATGTAACTCGGCTGCAACTCGATCAACTCCGGCAGCACGCGGCGTAACGACATCATGGCAGCATCGGTCTTGGGGGGGAAGACCTCGAAGGAGATGTGAGGGCCATCCGTCCCTGCATAAAGCTCGGCGAAGCGCATGAACTCATTCCAACCGTTTCATGGAAATGGGTAGTTTGTAGGGTGGGGCGAGGAACGAACCCCACCTGAGTTTTCGAGGCGATCCCGTCCCTCAACCCGTCGCATGTTCCGACGATTCCACCGCCCGCGCGCGATCGACGACCACTTCGATCAACAATGGGTGTCGTCCCAACGATTCGGCGAGTCGAAACGCCACTTTGGGAAACCGCTCGGCCAAACGCTCCAGCATGGCCGACAGATCGCGTCGAACGTGAACGCCGGCCGACAGAAAGTACGGAACCAGGATCACGCACTCCGCTCCTTGCTCGACACAATGCGCGCCGCCATCGGTGATACTCGGCTCGGCCAATTCCAAAAACGACGCCGCCACGATCGACCATCCCCGCTCGCGCAGACAGTCGGCAAGATAAAAGAGATCGTCGTTGGCCTCTTTCTGCCGGCTGCCATGCGCGATCAGCAATAGGGCTGTTTTCAAGGTGCGGCCTCCGCGCTTCATCGGGTTGCAGTCGCCGTCAACGAAGCCCGCTTCTCGGCGATCAACTTCAGCAGCGCGTGCTGCGGATCGGCGAATTTGCGCAACCCCTCGTCCATCAACGTATCCACGAGATGCTTCATGTTTACCTTTTCTTCGATCTCGCGGAGAACATCTTGAGGAGGCATTTTATCGACTTGGCGCGTAAAGGTCCGTCCGCTCTGTTGCACCGCATGGTTGGTGGCCGGGGGGTTGGTTTCAATGTCGGAACCGGCGAATGCCTCGACGTACTTCCACGCCGGGTCGCTGGGCTTCTTCGTTCCGGTACTGGCGAAGATGATTTCTTGTTTGAGTGGAAGTTTTTTCGCGGCCCAGAACTGTTGATTGAGCTGCCAAATCTTCTTGGCGTTGACGATGCCGACCATGCCCTGGGATGCGGGAGACAAGGTCGGGGCGTGCTTTTCGGTGTAAACGTCGAGCCGACTGACAAAGATGCTGTACACCGACTTGAAGTGCGTGAGACCGGCGGAGCGCCGCTGCGCGCCGCGCCAGACGGCCTCGCACGCCGTCCGATACTGTTCCTCGCCGAAGATCAGCGTCACGTTTAGGCTCAATCCCGCCGCCGCCAACTCCTCCAAAGCACCGAGTCCGCCGGGGGTTGCCGGTACCTTAATCATGCGATTCTTGTGATCCTTGCTCCACTTCTTTCCTAGCTCGATGTATCGCGCCGTCCGCTGTTCCACGGTCATGGGGTTCGCTCGGTCTTCCAGAAGCGGGTCCAACTCGAAACTGACGTAGCCATCGTCGCCCTTGGACTGCTCCCAAACCGGCAGAAACTCCTGTTGGGCACTGCGGACGAGGCGATCCGTCAAACTCCAAGCCAGCGCTTCGTTGTCTTCTTGACCTTCGCGGATATATTGACTTATTAGATCGTCGAAGTGTCCCGTCTTAATCAAATCGGAGATGATGATTGGATTGGAGGTCGCCCCGCTGGCACCGAAGGCCCGATTGGCCTTCACCTCTTCGGGATCGACCGAATCCAACCACAGTTTGGTTCCGCAGGCGACGAGCGATTGCAACGGAGTCATTTGAGCCATTACGCAACTCCCAAGGCGAGGAGGTTAAGCGGCGACAGTCCCAGTATTATAGGCATCGCCTCGTCGGATGTCCGCGAGACGATAACCGCTGCGCCCACCGAGAGACCATAGCTCAAGGCTATTCGGAACCCCGTTTGCGATGTGCGGCTTGCAGTCGTTTGACGAACGCGGCGTGTTCGCGGCTGGCAAGCCCTTGCTCAATCACCTCCAGCAGACGCGCCGAATCGAGACGCAGTAACGCTGCCGCATCGAGCCACAGACCCGAAAACACCCGCGAACGGACGATCCCCTCCCGATTGGGATGAATCGTTTTGCCGCTCGGGAAATGGTACCAGTGAAGTTCGCGCTCTTCCATGCACACAACGAGATACTCCACAACGCCGGTTCGTTGGTAGTCGTCGCGCTTGCCGTGCAAAGCCAGATCGCGCTTGCTGTTGGCGATCTCAACCACCAACTCCGGAGCGCCGGCATAATAATCGTCGGGAGTCGTCCACGATTGTCCCCCGTACTCCGGCAAGATGCGCAGACCTAAATCGGGCTGTGGCTCGCTGTCGTCGTCGAGGATCGTCGTGGCGTTGTGAAGAACTTCGGTCCCCGGAGTTTGCCGGCGATAGCTACCGAGGATGTACCCAATTTCATCGTCGTAACGCGAATGTTTGCGTCTTAACGGAGAGGCCATGTAGACGACACCTCCGACTAACTCCCATTTCTCGTCTTCGCCGCACCGCTCGTAACGCCGATGAAATTCCGCTTGCGACATGCGTTCGCCGTTGACGAGCCGTTGCACACGGTTCTGTTCGTTAGGTAGCGAGGAGGAAAGCGTACTCATGGCCCAAAACTCCAGGCGAACCGGCAGCGTAAGCTGCCGGGTTGCTGCTAAATACACGGCTGGTCACGCTGCCGGGTTGCTGCCAAACACCCGGCAGCTTACGCTGCCGGTTCGCCTTTGCTTATTTGCGGAACATCGGATTCTTCGGATCGCCGCGCGACAACAGATACGCGAGAAGGTCGAGTACCTCGTTTTCGTTGAGCGTCTTCAACAGACCTTCGGGCATGAGCGAGATCGGCGAGGCTTTGATTTCCTCGACGCCGCTTTTGTTCACCTCAACGATCTTTGTGGAATCCTCCGGGTCGAGTAAGACGGTCAGGTTCTTACGCGACTCCGCGATGATGCGGCCCGAGTAAACTTTGCCGCTCTTCGTGGTCACGACCGAAGCGCGATACTGATCGGAGACGACTTTGCTCGGTTCGACGATCGATTCGCAAAGATCCTTGAGGTTGAAGCGACCGGCCACTTGGCTGAGGTCCGGCCCAGTCGCCCCGCCGTCCACGTCGAAGCGATGACAGACGATGCACCGCGCGGCCGCAAACATCGTTTGGCCGTTCTTGAAATCGCGGCCCTTTAGTTTCGGCTCGGCGAACTTCACCAGTTCGTCGAGCTTCCAATCGCGGCCAGGCCCTTTCGCCTTGGGAAGCACTTTGACCTTGAACGGCTTGCGCATCCCCGCCGCCTCAATCACCAAGCGCTCGGCGTCGGTGGCATTGTCGAACGCCTCTTTCTCGATGTGGTTGAGGAAGCCTTGATAGCTCGCTCCACCGCTGTGCAAACGAGCGTCGCCCAGCCATTGGAAGTAAAACTTGCGTTCGTCCATCGTCCAGCCGTCGCGGACATTGCGCAGCACGAACAGATAGTGCAGCTTTTGCAGATCGGCTCCGTTGGCGAGCAGACGCGCGATGGTATCGCCGTAGCCGCGATTGCGCGCCAGCAGATCTTGCATACGATCCAAGTTGGTCGTCTTCGATTCCTGCCGCATCAGCTGGATCGTCTTAGCGACAACGGTAGGCGACTTGAGGTAGACCAGCAGCATCACCAATTCCCGATTGAGCGCATCGGTTTTGGCGGGATAGTGGGGATCGAGCTTCTTGGCCAAGCGCGAGGCCGTGGCGGCATCCGGCTCGCCCATGCGGATGAAGACGAGTTGATAAACGCGCAACAGTTCCAGTTGCTGCGTATCGGTCAATTTGTCGTAATCGAGACGATCGAGGGAGGCCAGCAGCTTTCGTTGGAGCGACTTGTCACCCTGTCGCGCCAACGCTGCCGCGCCGGTTAGAAGGGCTTCGGTTTCCTTCTCGGCCAGCACGCGCTCTTGCCAAAGGGCGGGTTTTTGATGCTCCAGCGCCACGCGGGCGGCGTAGCGGATAAAGCGGTCGCCGTGGCCGAGATGCGGATACAGGAAGTCGACCGCTTTTGCCTCGTCTTTCGTCGATTGCTGATAGCTTTCCAGCTTGTGGCGCAGTTCGCGGAGATCGCTATTACGCGGATCGTGATACTCTACTTTGTCCGTCGCTTCCTTGCCGACGTAGGTGACGCGATACAGTTCCGATTGCGTGCCGCGTCCGCCGACGGTGAAATAGAGCGCCCCATCGGGACCGATGGCGATGTCGGTGAGAGGCAGCGGAGTGCGCGAGAGGAACTCTTCCTTGGTCGCCTTGTAACTGCTGCCGTCCGGTTCCAGGTGCAGGGCATAGATGGTGCCGAAGGTCCAATCGAGCAGATAGAGCGCCTTCTGATATTTGGCGGGGAACTTCGTGCCGTAGCCAAAGCTCATGCCCACCGGGGAACCGGGGCCGATGTTGACCATCGGTGGCAGGCTGTCGATATAATAAGCGGGCCATTTGCCGGTGCCGCTGCGCCAGCCGAAGTCGCTGCCGCTGACCGCGTGCATGGCGCGCGTCGGTCGATACCACGGCATGCCCATATCCCATTCCATGTCGGAATCGTAGGCGAACAGTTCGCCGTCGGCGTTGAAGGCGATGCGATAGGCGTTGCGATAACCGGCACTGATGATTTCGATACCTTTACTATCTGGATCGGTCTTGGCGATCCAGCCGCCGGGGGCCATGCGTCCGCGGGCGTGCCCGTTGGCGTCCCACTGGCGCGGTAACAATAGGTCTTCGCCCCAATTGCGCGGCAGACGGCTGGCCTCGATCTGGGCCGGTAAATCGGTGTGATTGCCGCAGACGAAATAGAGCGATTTGCCATCGGGTGACAGACGCACGGCATGGGGTCCATGCTCGCCGCCTCCGGCGATGGAGCGGAGCTTGACGACTTCGTCGAATTGGTCGTTGCCCTTGGTGTCGCGCAGCCGATAGAGTCCGCTGCCGCCGCCGTTGACCATGACATAGAGGCTGTCGAACGCCCAAAGCAAGCCCTGCGCGCCCGAGATTTTCACGTCGAGATGTTCGATCTTGACTTCCTCGCTGCTGCCGAGAGGCGGCAAGGTGATGCGACAGAGCCCATGTCTGCCCTCGTCGCTGGCAATGAGACGGCCCTTGTTGTCGAAGGCGATGCTGACCCACGAACCCAGTTCGGCCTTGGGTACGGTGAACAGGCGCTCGACCTGGAAGCCGGGCAACACGTTGAAGGCGCTCGATCCAGCGGCGAGTTGAGCGGGAGCGGAGAACACGTCCTTCCACGGATCGTCGCCGAGTTTGGCAACCTTGCGCGCCGCGGAGGGCTTCGCGTTTTTCATTATCTCGGTCGCTTGCCAGCTTTCATCGGTGACGATGTAGCGCGTCTTCTCGCCGTCCTTTGCCAAGACGAGCTTCAAGACGAATCCCGCGACTCCGCCCTCGTTCGACACCTCGGCTTGCAACACGTTCTTGCCCGGTTTGAGTAGTTTTTGCACGTCCACCTCGACCGGAGTTTGCCAATTGTCGCCCCGCGCGATCTCGCGTCCATTGAGCGATAGTTTCATGCGGTTGTCGCAAGAGGCTTTGATGCGCGCGGTTGACGTGCCGCCCTCAAACTCCTTTCGGAGCAGATAACGTTTATTATCGTCCGCGCCCCAGATCCACGAGGGTGTTGGACCGGACTTGAACGAGTCGGGCCTTCGCTCCGGTTTCGGCGCGGGTTTCTCCGGCTCACCGCGAACCACGCCGACAACAATTTCCGGCTTCTGCGTAAAGGTCTTCGACTCGGCGAAGAGAAAAGCGGGGGTCATCGGGATCGCAGCGAGTAGCGCGAACCGTCCGAGGGAACAAAGCATGTGATGGAGCATAATGGGTTTGTCTCGTGGTGGGGTGGGAGAATTTCCTTTTCCCTATCCTAACAAGAAATGCGTTGGCCGACAATCGCCGACCGTTCCACGAACGGGCCGTGCGACGCCGTCCTCCGGATCGAACTCTGCTTGGAGCCGTGTCGAAAATCGTATAAACTAGGACGCGGGTTCCGAGGCTGCATTTTTCTCGTTGAGAGCAACCGACATGGATACGCTGGCAACCTTGCAGGTATACCGAGAATTGGCCGATTGGTACGAGCGTCAAGGTCAGGCGGCGATGCGCGATCGCTTTCTCATCTTGGCGGCAGAAGCGGCCTACTCCGCGGGGAACGCCGACGAAGCCGAACGCCTCCGCCAGCGCCTCTTACAGGGCAACCCACACCATATGCTCAAGCCGTTCAGTTCGTTTGCGCAGGCGTTGCAATCGACGAACATCCAGATTTACATCCACGATTTGCAAGTGAACTATCCGATGGAGACGGCGGAGAACCTGCTGCGGACGCTCCGCGACGGCGCACCTTCCGCGCCCGTCAACACTTCGGGAAACAGCACGTTGGGTGTAGTGCCTCAGACGGCTCCACTGATCGAGATCCGCGACGAGCCTACTTTGCCGATGGAACCCTTGAAAGTGTATTCGCTTCGCGAAGAGCCGCAACGAGATACGATTCCGACGCCGCCCATCAAACCGACTCACTTGAATCGTCCCGCCGCGCGCAAGCCGGCCGTCGTTCCTCCGGAACGCTCATCGCTCGACGCAGCGATGCCGCGTTCCCAATCCGCCCCGGCTCGTCCGCCTCGTCCTACTGCCTTGCCCACCCCGATGCCCACGCTGCTACCGCCGCCCGAACCGAGCGCGCCGGCTGGACTCTGGCTCACGCACTTGCTCTTCGGCATGACGGTCACGGCCGGCGTGGCGCTCGTGGTTTACACGCTAGCGCGCCCCTTTCTCCCTGCGGAATGGCTGCCTTAGAATTACGGCTCCTCAATCGGAGTATGGACCATCGCATTAGCCTGCACGCTACGACCGTTGCCCGAAGGGATAGAGGGCGGAGTAATATCGGGAGCGGGTTTGACAATCGTGGCGGCCGCGGAGTCGAGCGACGGTGCTTCTTTGCGGAAGAAAAACACCGAGACGACGATGACCAGACTGATCCCAACGACCATCCCGAATTTTGCATCCTTGGGCATGGCAACAACTCCCTAAGCACCACGGCGCGAGAGGCACTCTACTATTTCCCCATCCGGCGGGAGATGACGGCTGACGTTCACAAAATATCGTCATTTTGTTCGTAACGGACACGGAAGATGAGGCAGGCGATGCTTCGCTGGATTGGAGGGTATTTTCGGCGCGGTCGCTTCGCACGGCACGTTCATTTCTCAAGCGGCTCTTCGCGCCGCGCCATCGGCGCGCCGCAGCACTCGCAATCGTTCTTCTCGCCGCGGCGAATCGAACAGACCTCGCACCAATAATAAATCTCGTGCAGCTGTCCCTCGATATAACTGTGAACCGCCGTCGCCTGCAAGAGTTGGCTCTTGGGCAGTAACCTGCCCGTAAGGCGCATGGGCCGATGGAGCAACTCGCGGTCGCTAAAGAACATGCGCGATCCACTGTCTTTAACGAGCGGATAGATTGTGCCGTCGTCGGTCACGAGGGCCAACCAATGGGGACCGGCGTCGGCGTCGAGTTTCGCTCCCGCTTTGGCGACAAGGTCGGCCAAGGGGACGACCTTGCCCTTAAACCGCTCGATCTTGACTTCCTGCTTCTTGTCGCCGGTTCCGTCCGCAAACAATGGAGCGAACGCGATGGTTCCCGCGAACACCACAAGAAACCGCCGGAAAGAGGTACGATTCACGATGGCAACTCCCCGATTGGCTCGCATTCCGACTCCTCGACTACGCGCCGAGCGCGCTATTGACTCGGTTGCTGGTCGGCGGAAGAGGCGGGAACTAACCGAGCGAACAGATCTTTCAAAGCCGGCTCGTAATTCTTCCATCGAGCCACCGAGCGCGTGTAGAGCGGTTGCCTTACCTGGGTGACGCTGGCCGTGCGCACGGGACGCTCGGTCTGATGAAATTCCAGACACGCCGGCTCCCATTCCAGGCCGCACCACGCGACCAGTCGGCGCGCCACATTCTCGAAGTCCCCCACCGTGTCTTCGTAGTGAATCTCCAAGACCGGCACGGGCAAAATCTTGCGCCAATGTTCGGTCAAACGCTCGTACTGATGGAAGCGCGAAGCGATCTGATCGAGCGAGTTCGCCCATCGAATCTGGCGGAAATTGGTCATCCAGCACGACACGGCCACATCGCGCAGATCGCGGCGGCAATGGATGAACTTGGCCTTGGGGAACAGCACCGCCAAGAGACCGAGATACATATAGTTGTCCGGCATCTTATCGACCACTCGTGCCGCCGTCGCGCTGTGTGCGATCAAGCAATCGAGATGCCTGAGTGCCAACGACTGCGCGGCCTCACGGGTGATTTGACTCATGCAGGTCATGGCGTCCAGCCCGCTTCGCATCGCCGTGGGCAGCATTTCAAAATCTTCTCGAGTCAGGCGCAACTCGCCGGCACCAAACACCTGAGAATGGCTGGCCAATACCTGTTCGATCAGAGTCGTTCCCGAACGTGGCAGACCGACGATGAATACCGGACGTTCGCTGTCCGAGCCTAGACCGCGGGTGCGCGCGAAGAACTCCGACGTGGAGACGGCCAGCATGTCATCGACGAATTGCGCGTGCTTGATGGGGTCGTAGATCTCGCCTCGCTTTTTCCACGATTCCAAAGCGAGCGCGTTCGCATTGAGAAGGTGCTGCGCGGCTTCGGCGTATTCTTTCCTCGCGTCGAGCGCCTGGGCCAATCCGAAATGCAGCACGGCGCGCCGGCCGTCGAGTTGCTCCGGTTCGGCCAACATCGTCCGCAGCGAGGCTAAATCCTCATCCGGAAGTTTGCCGCGAAGCAGCGTTGCCAATTGAGATAGCGCGCCGGCATGATTCGGGTCGCAGCGCCGGGCGTTGCGAAACGCGATTTCAGCCCCTTCGAGATCGTTCAACTCTTCCAAGAGCGTGCCGAGATTGCAGTACGCCGGAGCAAAATCCGACTTGCAGCGCAGGGCGGCTTCATAATGTGCCTTGGCCTCAAGATCGCGGCCTTGCTCGTGGCGGACAAAACCCAGGCCGTTGTGTGCCTCGGCGCAATCCGAGTCGATTCGCAATGCCGTCTCATAGCGAGCAACCGCTTCGTCGTAGCGTTCCTTTTCGCTGAGCGCGCTGGCCAGATTGCAGTAGATTCGTGGCGTGCGCGCGTCGCGAGCCAACGCCTGTTCGTACCAGCCGAGTGCCAGGTCGTAATGGCCTTCCTCTTGCAACAACTGGGCCATGTTGTTGTAGATCATGCCGATGGCGGGATTGAGCCGCAACGCTTCGGTGTAGTTGCGTCGCGCCTCGTCGAGACGGCCTTTCTCGCGCAGCACGTTGCCGAGATTGCTGAAGGCTTCGGCAAAGTGGGGACGCAACCGAACGGCCTCTTCACAGTGGGTGAGCGCCTCGTTCAATTCTTGCCGTTCGCACAACAGCTGACCGAGATTGCTATGGGCTTCAGCCAATCCTGGATCGCACTCGATGGCGCGCCGAAACTCCTCGATCGCGGCGGGAATCTCCCCTTTGGTGCGAAGGGCGTTGCCGAGATTATTGTGGGCCATGGCAAAGCGAGGCTGCAACTCGACCGCCGTTCGGAATTGGTCGATCGCTTCGTTCGTCTTACCCGCTTGCAACAACACCAGTCCGAGGTTGTTGAACGCTTCCGGATAGTTGGGCTGTAGTCGCAGTGCGGCGCGGCAGCACTCCAGCGCGCCGTCCAGTTGTCCGAGGGTGCGATAAACCTCGGCGAGATTTGCGTGGTATGCCGCGACGTTGGGGCGCAGAATCACGGCGCGGGAGATCAGTTCGACCGCTCGCTGATTTTGGCCGAACTGATGGGCGACCACGCCGAGCAAATGCAACGCATCGGGATGATTGGGATTCTGTGCGAGGACGGTCTGATAGAGTCGCGCCGCTTCTTGGAGTTGTCCCCGTTGATGGTGCTGGATGGCAACTTGCAGCTTGTCTTCCATTCCGGAGACCCTCTCACCTCGGATTGTCGCGCGCCTCTCCCATCTCGAACGGGGCGTTTGCGCCCAAGGTCTTGGCGCGGACGCCGCCGTTCGAGACGAGTTTTGCCTTTACAGACCTTGTACGATCTCCGGCGTGTAGGTGATCGGCACGCCGTTGGGATCGCTGAATTGTAGCGTCACGAAGAGGAAGTTCCACCAGCCTGGACTCCACGAACCGTTCGCGGAGACGATGTTAATATACGGACTGCCATTGTAGGTGCCGCTAGCATTTGTCAAAGTCACGCCGGTGGGCAAGCCGGTGAGAACCAAGGCGACCGGGCCGGTGATGGTTGTCCGAGACTTATTGATGAGAAGGAGGAGCTGGAAATAATTGCCTTTGCCATCGTCGAAGTCGGGGATGATGGGCGTTTTGAACATCGCGACTTCGTTGGTGATAACATTGAGTGGCGTACCCACGGTGGCACTCAATGTGACGCTGGCATTGCCGATTTGAGAACCCGTTAGGGCCGGGGCAACGCTGGCGGTATTCTGTATCGTCGTGCCGCCGGACACGGTGGCATTGACCTGGACCACCAAAGTGAAGGTGGCAGACGCACCGCCGGCAAGCGAGGTGGTGGAAGCGGTCACGGTTCCCGTCTGGCCAACGGTGGGAACCGTCGTGGTCCATCCGCTGGGGGGCGTGAAGGAAACGAACGTCGTATTGGTCGGGACTACATCGGTCAGTGTCAGATCGCTGATGGCGAACTGGCCGGGGTTCGTGACGGTAAAGGTGTAGGTGATGGTACCGCCAGCCTGCACATTAGTGGGAGTGACGGTCCCGGAGATAGTCAATCCGGGTTGGTATTCGTCCGCCCCGATGTCGATCTTGCTGTTCACCGAACGTGCGTAGCCGCGTTGATCGGTAGTATTGGCCGAGGTGGTGTTCTCGGCGGTGGCGATGGCCGAGAGCGCCGCGGTATCCCCCGCTCCGATGACGGCGCTGCCACTGGTCGGAAGCATCGTCAACGTGGGGCCGCCGTAATTGGCCAACGAGCCAAGCCCAGGATTCAAGACGCTGGTTGCCGTCCCGATCTGATCGCCGGAGCTAGTGATGAAAGTCGCGCCGGTTCCATTGCCGATGAAGTCGTGATCGCTCGATGCGATCGTTCCGAGAATGTCGTTGGCCGAGCTGAAGACCGTGTCGAGGGCGATGATCGTGTTTTCCAGTGCGACCGAATCGTTCGCGTTGGGATTGTCGTACAAGCCACCGGCTTGCGCGGTGTAGGTGCTGCCGCTGGTGCCGGCGGTGGTACCGCTGCCTCCTTGGTTTACGACAATGCCGTTGGCCGCGATGGTGTCGTTGAGGATGGTCGCGGTCCCTCCGGTGAGATAAAGTCCGCCACCCTGACCCGTCCCACTGTTGACGCCGCCCGCTCCACCGACACCGGTTTTGCCTCCAATACCTCCCGAGGCGACATTGAGGGTGTTTCCAGCCAAGGTGTCATTGATGAGTGTGAGCGTGGTGGAACCGGCGAACAAACCACCGCCCTGCGCCGTGCCGCTGGTCGTGGCCGAGGTTCCCACGCCGCCGGCACCACCCGCTCCCACCCCGCTTCCATTGCCGCCCAAATCGACTTCGATGACGTTGTTGGCCAGGGTCGAGTTGGTGGCTTTCAGCGTCGAAGTCCCGTTGGTATAGACACCGCCGCCAAGACCGCTGCCATCGTTCCCGCCCGCTCCGCCCGCGCCACCGGGCGCGCCGTTACCGCCGAAACCGATGGTCGTGGTGTTGTTGGAAACGCTCGTGTCCAACAACGTGACGGAGCTGGTCGATGCGGCATACACTCCGGCTCCTTCGCCGATGCCGCCCGATCCCCCCGCGCCCGCAACCCCGTTGGGTTTGCCGCTGTTGCCGACGCCGGCATTTCCGCCATTATCGACCGACAGGCTGTTGCCTACGAGTGTGGAGGTGGTCAGACTAATGGTGCTGCCGGAGGCATAGAGGCCGCCTCCTTGAGCGGTGTTCAGTCCGCCCCCGTTGGCCCCATTTCCTCCGGTCTGCACGAACTTGGTCGTCTTGAGGGCCGTGGCACCGTTGCCGCCGTTACCGATCTGAATTCCGTTATTGGTAATCGTGGCACTCGTGCCGTTAAGTGTGGAACTCAACACATAGAGTCCCGCTCCTTGCGCGACTCCACCATTCTCGCCAACACTTCCATTAATTGGATAAAGTCCATAGACGGGATTGTTATTCGTTGCATTTGCATCGCCGGCTCCACCGTCCGTCGTTTGTAAAAGGTTGCTATCGATGGTCGAATTGGTTAATGTTACGGCGGAGGTCATGTTCTCAATAGCCACGCCTCCCCCCTCCGCGGTTCCTGGCGCGGCGATTACGGGATTGAACCCGGCGGCTTTGTACTGAGAGTACAAACCGGGCCCTCCCATTCCTGCCTGCGCGATGTTATTGGTTATGCTACTCCCGTTTTCGATCGTGAGCGAACCCGTGGAAGCAAAGATTCCTCCTCCCGTCGCGGAGCCGCCAACGCCATTCGTTCCCGAAACGAAGAAACTGAGATTTGTTTTCTCGTAATTGCTGTAGGCACCACCTGTCCCCCCCTCACCTCCTTGGCTGAAATTGGTGGAGATAGTGACGTTATTGAGAGTCACCGCTGCTCCGGTGGCCGCGACTCCGCCTCCGATGGATTCGGTGCCTGCTCCACCGAGGCCGGAATGGATGGGGGTTTTGGCGACGTTGTTGGTCGATTTACCCGCCCTCCCGCCTTTGCCACCCGTTTGGCCTCGCGCTTGATCGTTCTCGATGACAGAAGCGCTTTGAATCGTGAGAGTGCCTCCGTTCACGAAGACACCGCCACCCCGAACGATTCCGGGATTGCCCGCGTTTCCTCCGGCACCGCCGACCAAACCCGAACCTCCCGATCCGGCATCACCGGGTCCAACGGCGAGGATGCTGTCGTACTCCACGCTGACTCCACTGAGCGTCACGGCATTGTTGCCCAAGAAGGCTGCGCCCCCACCCTCCGACTTGGGGTCGTTGCCAGCAGCTCCACCGGCTCCGCCCGTGCCGTTGATGGCAGTTCCGCCCTTACCGCCTCCTCCGCCGTATGCCGCCGGAGACCCCTCCTGGTTGTAGCTCAGCGAACTTGAGGTGATGTTGACGGTGAGATTGGTGCCGCTGACGTAGAGTCCACCGCCAATCATCGCTCCGCCCGTTCCGCCCGCGCCACCCGCTCCGCCGACACCATTAACGGCCGTATTGTTCGCACCCGACCCGCCTTTTCCGGCCAAGCCAGTTACGATTAGGTTCAACTGAGCCTGCACCGAATTCATGGTAAGATTTCCACCGGCATCATAAACTCCGCCGCCTTCCACGCTTCCACCATTTCCTCCCGCACCACCGTTGAGAAGTGTTGCGATGCCCACACCGCCCGCTCCGCCAACGCCACCATTCAATTTGTTTCCGTTGAACTGAACGTTGCTAGTGAGGCTAGTGAGCGAAACGCTGCCGCCCTGCGAATAGAGGCCGCCACCCAAAGCGTTGCCGCCGGCCCCGCCCGCTCCGGCCGCTCCGCCGGTTCCTCCTCCTCCGGCAGTTGCTTGATTCGAGTTGAGAACGGATCCGCCATTGATTTGAACTGCGGTTTGGGTCGCAAAAACCGCTCCGCCAGCGGCTTGACCTCCTTGTCCGCCTGCCGCCCCTTGCGCGCCTGCGCCTCCGTTACCGCCAAAAACGGTGTTGTGCGTCAGCTGGCTGCCGCCGGTTATCTGGAAGGACGTCAAGTTCGCTGCGTAGATCGCCCCGCCCTCGGCTACTCCGGCCGCGCCCCCCGCGCCGCCGACTCCCCCTGTGTACGCGGCTCCTCCGAGGCCTCCGCCTCCGAAAGCCAACGCACCGTTGTTCGATAGAATGGCCGCATTTCCAACCGAGAGCGACCCACCCTGAGCGAAGATACCAGCGCCTTGAGCGTTACCCCCCGCGCCGCCCGTGCCGCCGCTGATGTGGTTTACCGTTCCGGCCGCCCCTGTTGCACCCGCGCCGTCGATCAGGATATTGGTATTAATCGACCCGCCCGAAACGGTCAGCGTCGCATTATTTGCGAAGATACCGCCTCCTTGGGCGTTGCCGCCCGCCCCACCCGACAGGCCGTTTCCAGCGAAGGCACCGTTACCGCTGATCGAGCAGTTCGTCGCGTTGACCGTGCCGCCACTTACGAAGAGACCACCACCCTGGGCCGAACCACCACCGTTTCCGCCCTTCGCACTGTTGACAACTCCGAAAGCCGTTTCTTTCGTTGTAACATTGGTAGAATTCAAGTGCTTGACGTCTTTCGTGCCGATGAAATCTTTTTTCAGATCGAGGGTGGCACCGTTGGAGTAGATAGCTCCGCCTTGAGCGCTTCCACCCGTACCTCCCGTGGCGGCAGACCCACCTGTGGCATAATTCGCTCCAAAGGTCCCGTTCGACACTTTCACCGTGCCGCCGGTGACATACAGCCCAGCGCCCTGACCGGCTCCACCGACGCCTCCCGTTGCCTTGTTCGAGTTCCCGAAGGTGGAGTGTTTGGTGATGGCGAACGTGGCGTTGTAGTAGTTGGTTACCTTCTTTCCCACGATGTCTTTGCTAAGCGTCAGCGTCCCCCCATTGGAGTAGATCGCGCCGCCCTGGCCGTTCTGACCCGCGCCGCCGACCGCTTGATTGCCGCCGATGACATCGGTATTCAGCGTTACGCTTCCACTGTTATTCAGGATTGCACCGCCCTGCGCCGTGGCCCCACTCGCCGATCCTCCCGTCAGCGTGAGGTTGTCCACCGTCAATCCCGCGCCGGAAGCTACGTCGAACAGTCGCCCGAACGAGGCCGCATTCAACGTCGAGCCGTTGCCGAGGAGCGTAAGATTGGTTGCGGAGATGACCGGCAGAACGTTCGCGCCGTTGGTCGCGTTGTTCGCGGCGGTGAACGTGTAGGTGCTGTTGGCCGCCAGGCTGATCGTGTCGGCGATACCGTTGGCACTGTCGGTGTTCGCTTGATTGATGGCACCCACGAGGCTGTAATACCCCGCTGGAGGAGTACCATTTACGTCGCCGACCCCGCTCGTGGCATCGACATTGAGCGTCGAGGGAACGATGCGATCTTCGAGATGGTCGAGCGAAAGGTACACCCTTCGCCGTTGAGGCCGGGTTTGTTTCGAGGAGGCGAGCTTGGATTTGCCGAGAAGCGAGCGACGAAGGGATGCAAGCCACATGGGAGGGGGTTCCTGTCGGAAGATTGAAACGGGTTCGAGTGAGATACGTCCTTTTAGCTACGCTGCCAAAGGGCGGCGAATCGTTTGAGAATCGATACAATCGTTACACAAGCCGGGAGACGGCGGGCATGCTCCCAACAACTTTTGGAATGGATAGCCGGAGACATCGCTCTCTTCGACGATCCATTTGGCGAGAAAGTTAAACTCAGAGTTTAGATTCGATTTTTCGGCTTGTCAAGCCAATTGCCCGTGAAAAAATGATGTTTTTCGATTATTGTGGTAGCATAATTGGATCGCTGGAATTCGGAGGGATTCGACATCGTGTTCGACAATTTGCATGGCAACGGATCGTGGTGGATGGACGCGGCGGGACTGTTGCTGATCCCCGCTCTGGTGGTGCTGAACGGTCTGTTCGTGGCGGCGGAGTTCGCATTGGTCTCGGTGCGGAAGACGCGCATTGAGGAATTGGTCGAACGCGGCATCAAGTCGGCGCGCTCGGTGGAGTCGGCTTTGCGTCATCTGGATCGCTCGATCGCGGCGACGCAATTGGGGATCACCTTGGCGAGCATCGGTCTGGGTTTCGTCGGCGAGCCGACGCTGGCTCGATTGCTGCGTCCGCTGGCGATTTGTCTCCCCGCGGCATGGCGCGGTGCGGCCACCGACTCGCTTGCGACGCTGCTGGCCTTCCTCGTCATCACCTATCTGCATGTGGCGTTCGGCGAGCTGATCCCCAAGACGTTGGCCCTACAAACCGCCGACCGCGCGTCGCTTTGGCTGTCTGGACCGCTGAATGTGTTTGCCCGGCTGTCCCGGCCGCTACTCTTGATGATGAGCGGCACGTCCAACTTCGTGGTCCGCCTACTCGGCTTCCAACCCGCGTCGGGGGAGGAGATGGTTCACTCGGTCGAAGAGTTGAAACTCCTTATCGAAGACAGCGAAGAAGCGGGGGTTCTCGATGCCGATCAGGCCGAGTTCGTGCAGAATGTGTTCCGCCTCTCGAATAAGCACATCCGCGACTGCATGGTGCCGCGCGACAAGATGGCCGCTCTGGAATTGAATGCACCGCCGGATCAGGTTTTGGAGGCCGTGCGCTCCGGCGCGCATACGCGCATGCCCGTCTACGAAGCCGACCTCGACAACATCGCTGGCATCGTCAACACGAAAGACCTCTTTTATCTTTTTAGTCTCAAGGGTATCGTCGTCTTGCAAGACGCCATGTATCCGCCGTTGTTCCTCAAGCCCGACGAGAGCATGGCCAACGCCCTGCGCCTGTTCCGCCGCGCCCGCCGACCGATGGCGTTGGTCCGCGACGACCACAATGCGATCTTGGGACTCATCACTTTGGAAGACGTAATCGAAGAGATCGTGGGCGACATTGAGGACGAACACGACCGCCCCACGCCGAAACTGCCGCGCGGACGGCGTTCCGGCATCGCTGTCATCGCCAAACTGAGGGATTCTAATAGCGGAAAATAATATCGAAGGTCAGGGTGTAGTCGTTTATTTCTTTCTGTTGGAGCAAGGGCCACGACACCGCCGCGCCGAATTGAATGTTCTCGTTCAATTTGAACCTCATGCCGGGAGAGATATTGAGATAATCCCGTCCGCCCACATTCTTCGAGCCGAAGTTGACGAGATCCAAACCCTCGAAGCCGAAGCCCGGCACGTTGGCATTGCCGCCGCGCGTGTAGTGGAAATAGCTCATTTCAACGAACGGGAAGAAACGATTCATGTTGACGACATTATAATCCCAATGCAGATTCAAATAGTAATACTCGGAACGATTGTTATCGACGGCGAAATTAAATCCGGTGGTACCCATTAAGTTCGTGCTGCCCCAACCGGCCGGCAGCGTGAAGTTCTTCGCCGCCGACAGGAACGGCGCGATGCCGAGCGTACCGGTATTTTGAAATACTTTCTGCGACCCCGCCGGTATTTGGAAGAGGACGCCGCCGGCCACCACCGTCTTCCAGTCCTCCGAGCGGAGAAAGGTATATTTGGGCATCAGGCCCACCTGAGCGAAGCCCGTGCTTTGGCTGAACGCGCCGGGAGGACCGGCTCCCGGATCGAACGGATTGAGCGTCATGAATCCCAATTCGTTGACCGTCATCGACAGCCGTTCGGTGAATGCCAATCGCGCTTGCAGCCCGTAAAACTCGGTGTTGCCGCCCCGAAAGATCGGGTTGGTATTGGGCGCGCCGGCGTAGATGAACAACGGTTTGATTTCGGTCAACGCGCGCGGATCTTCAAACAAGAACGGATTGGTGACGGGGGAGGCCATGTAATCGAACGAATGATCGCTCTGAAAGAGACAGCGTCCCGACGCGCTGGCACGCTCGCTGCCTCCACACGAAAAGAAATCCTTGCAGCGATCCCAAAACGAGTGCTGCAACGGTTTGTCGATGACCACGCCCTGGTTGACGGGCGCGTCACCGAATAGCGGCGGAGCGATGGGACTGCCACCTTGGGGTGGCAAGGGCGATTCGGGCGGTTGCAAGGCGATATGGGTGATCGGCTGGTCCGAAGGCGGAGACGCGTCTTTGGGAGATTGGAACGACACGCGCGCGAACGGGGTTGGCATCGGCTCCGTGGCCTCGTGCGCCACCGAGCTACCGTCCGCGGAGCGAGGCGATTCGAGGACCACGGTGGATTGAGCGGCATCAATGGGCGAGGGAGGGATCTCCTCCACCGACCGCCACGGTTCCTCGGCGGCAACCGTGATGGCAGAAAATAACATCACGGCCAAGGCCGCGATCCACAGGGGGTATCGCACGGTCATGGTGTCACCTTCCTTTTCCCCGAATCGCAGTGCGGCGCTACTCCCCTCTCACCTGAGAACAGGCGGGAGGGGAGAAGCCGAGTGTCTCGTGCCGTTATCCCAACGATTGCCAGCCGTCTCCCAGCAGCGAGCGTTTGCTTAGACCCGACGAGGGATCGGCGGGTGTCGCGGGATCGGAAGGCGTGGACGTGGACGCGGATGGCGTGGTCGTCGTTCCCGAAGTCGGCGTGGTCGTCGTTCCCGAAGTCGGTCCAACACTCGGTGCCGAGGTGGGAACCAAGCCGAAATCGTAACACATGGCATCGCCGCCTTGAGGCAGTGCCAAAATCAGCTGACCGTTCGACACCGTGCCGCCGAGACTCCCCACCGTCGCCGCTCCCGCCGTGAACTGCGAGGGGATCGGTTGATCGCTGAGCGAATAGATGCCCGGTTGAAGGCCCGTGAAGCTATACGTTCCATTGGCGGCGGTCGTGGTCGTTTCGGAGACCATCTGCTGCGTCAACGTGATGCCGCTGAGCGTTACCGTCGCGTTGCCGACCCCGGTGTCGCTGGTCTGGTATTGTCCGGTATTGCCCGCGTCGTCGTAGACGATGCCGTTGATGGTTGCCGGTCCCGTCGGCGGCGCGCAAGGCGCGGTAGACGGCGGAGTCGTGGTAGGAGGAGGAGTCGTGGTCGGCGTCGTGGCTGGGGTGTAGTTGTAGATCACTGTCGCCACGCCGGAACCTTGCGACGCGATTTGGACTTGTTGATTTCCCGAGCCGGAAACCGTGGAAGACGATTGAGCGCTCTCGGTCAACGAGACATTGCCGGTTCCTTCCCACGCCGACAGATTGTTCGTCAGCGTGACCGACTGCTGCGCCGACGCCGACTGCACGCCGAAATCGTGACCGCTGGTACCGCCGTAGTCGAGCGTGCCGTCGAAGGCCGACAGCGAGGTGTTCTCGCTGAGCGTCGGTGTCGCGGAGAGAAGACTGCTACCTCCCGGTCCCAACAGCGACAGGTTGCCGTTGACTTGCGCGTTCACCGTGCTGGACGAGGAATCGAGATTCTCGACTTTCACATCGCTGCTGAGCGTGCCGTTCAACTGAATCTGCACGCTATTGAGCGTGCCCAGAGACGGATTGAACTGAGCCACCGATTGCGCCTGTGTGCCGCCAGTCGTAAACGGGGTAAAGTTGGCCGCGACCTGTTGCGTCTGGGTTGCGGCGTTCGTGGTGGTTGTGGGCGTGGTCGTCGAACTCGAGGCGGCACTGTACAGCAACGAATTGATGCTGCCTATGCCAGGTGTAACGCTCGGCATCCAACGCTCTTCCAACGCTTCCAACGTCGGAGCGCAACAGGATGTTGATTTCGCTCGGCGATTGCAGCGCCCGGTGCGACTGAGAAGGCGGAACAAAGAAACAAACATGACAAGATGCCCTCCTTGGCAAGGTGTCGAACGAGAGAAGCGATCCACGCATCCAGGACTCCGCCCGGACTGGCAAGGGAGGAACAAATTCTAAGGAAGCACGACTCTCATGGTAGCGTTTTTCATCGACCCGATGGAAGGATGGCAATGAGGAGATATACGATGCCGAGGCCGCGCGCGACGGCAACCGTAGCGAAAGCGCCGCTGGAAGCGAAGACACCGTTTCGTCCGTCGAAAGCGATTCCCACGGTGGAAGAGACATGGCCGCGGCAATCTAGGCAGTTTGGAGAGCCGAGGCTCCGTCGCGGCATTGCTGGCGAGTCGCAAGGGCCTTCCGTACCATGAGATACAGAGGCGCGCGCCGCTGGGGCGGGGCGAGCGAGGGAAGACCTATTGAGGATCGTCGATGAAATTGCTGCGTTTCATTATGATCGGGGGCTTTCTCGGAGCGGGCAAGACGACGACCTTGGCGCGTCTGGCCCGATTCTATCTCGATCGCGGCCAAAAAGTCGGGCTGGTGACGAACGATCAGGCCCAAGATCTCGTGGACACCACGAGCCTTCGTTCCCAAGGCTTTCCGGTTGAGGAAGTACCCGGCGCGTGTTTCTGCTGTCGTTTCAACGATCTCGTCGAGCGGGTCGAACTCCTTGAGGCGAATGAGCGGCCGGATGTGATTCTCGCCGAGCCGGTCGGCAGCTGCACGGACCTCGTCGCCACCGTCGTCCAGCCGTTGAAGGATTTGTATGGCAGCCGCTTTCAAGTCGCGCCCTATCCGGTTTTGTTCAAGCCGAGCCACGGTCTCCGCATCCTCAAATCCGAAGAGAACTCCGGTTTCTCCCCAAAGGCGGCGTACATCTTCCGCAAACAGCTGGAGGAGGCCGACGCGATCGTTCTCAATCGTCTCGACGAACTCAATTCCGACTCAGTAAACGAGTTGACCGATCTCGTTCGCGCCACCTTCCCCGAGACGCCGCTCCTGCGAATGTCGGCCAAAACGGGGCTTGGCTTCGATGCCCTCACGGAGTTGATCGACCAAGAAGGCAACTTCGGCCGCAAGATTCTCGACATCGATTACGATGTGTACGCCGAGGG
This sequence comes from Planctomycetota bacterium, assembly GCA_021781415.1. GTDB lineage: Bacteria > Planctomycetota > Planctomycetia > Gemmatales > Gemmataceae > JAJPHU01. The sequence goes on along the minus strand of JAJXWW010000052.1, from coordinate 78,532 downwards.
CGAGGCGGAACTCGGCTGGCTGAACAGCAGCATTCGCGTCGTCGCCGACAAACTGTTCTCGGTGGATGATTTTCTTCTCGATACCATCGCTCGGCTGCGCGATGCTCTGCAAGATCTCGGCGAAGTGGCGCACTTGAAAGCAATCGGTCTCTCCGACGTATCGTTCGGCGTGGCGAATCTGGTGAGCAGTTTCTCTCCGCCCGAATTATCGCTCCCGGCCCGAGGCGCGGTCAAAGAACTGGATTTGATTGTGAACGCGCGCGCGGCGGTCGATCCGGAATTGCTGGCGGAACAAGTGCGACGAGCGGTGACGGAGGTATGTGCGGCGCATGCCTCCTCGCCAGCGTTTCATACCATGCAGAGTTTCCGTCCCGGACGGCCGCAGCCCACGCATCGTTACGCATCCGCTGTTGCCCACGACCCGTTGCGTTGAAGCGAGGTTAACTGGTCTGGCGTTTGCGGTGGCGGCGGGCGGTGGGTCGATCTTCGACGAACGGCAGCGGAGGTGGGGTGTTGTCCACCAGGGGACGCGCGGCATTCTGTGCGGCCATCTCCAAGAATCCTTCTTGGCTGCGAACGCGCATCTGACCGTCGATCGGCTTCATGCGCTCGTAGTGCCCATCCGGAAGCAACAGACGCGCTTTGGCGTTGTCGGCCAGCGAGGTCGCCAAGATCTCGCGGATCAAGCGCTGCTTCAATTCGGGAGGTTCGATGGGAAAGACGACCTCGACGCGCCGGCTCAAATTGCGATCCATCCAATCGGCCGATCCGATGTAGACTTCTGGCTCGCCGTCGTTGCCGAAATAGTAGATGCGACTGTGTTCCAAAAAGCGATCCACAATCGAGATGACGCGGATGTTCTCGCTGATACCCGGCACGTTGGGGCGGAGCGAACAGATGCCGCGACAAATGAGATCGATGCGGACTCCGGCCTGGCTGGCCCGGTAGAGCGCTTGCACGATCGCCGGTTCCAGGATGCCATTGATCTTGGCGATGATGCGCCCTTCGCGTCCGATCTGTTGCAGGTGCGTTTCGCGGGCAATCTTTTCGATCATAAAGGCTTGCAGTCGGCTCGGCGCGACGATCAACTTGCGCCACTGAGGCAATTCGCCGTAGCCGGTCAGATAGTTGAACAGGGCCGATACGTCTTCGCAAAAGTCCGGGTTACAGGTGAAGTAGCCGAGGTCGGTGTACAACCTCGCCGTCTGCGGGTTGTAGTTGCCCGTCGCCAAATGAACGTAGCGGCGAATGCCATCGTCTTCGCGCCGCACCACCAGCGCGACCTTGCAGTGCGTCTTCAACCCGATGAACCCGAAGACAACGTGGACTCCGGCCTCCTCCAATTCGCGCGCCCAGACGATGTTGCGCTCTTCGTCGAGTCGCGCCTTCAATTCGATAACGGCAGTGACTTGCTTGCCGTGATCGGCGGCTCGCGCCAGCGCCCGCACCACCGGCGAATCGCTGCTGGTGCGATAGAGCGTTAACTTCACCGCCAAGACGCGCTCATCGTTGGCCGCCGCGTCGATGAAATCGACGACGTGGCCGAACGACTCGTATGGATGATGGAGGAGGATGTCGCGGTTGCGGATTGCCGCCCACTGATTGGTCGCCTGAACGAATTCCGGCACCAATTGGGGCACGAATTGCGGATCGCGCAGGTGCGGAAATCCCGGCAGACTGTGAATCTGAAACAGTCCGGTCAGATCGAGCAGGCCCGGATGACGGTATACATCGTTCGGATCGAGATCGAGCGCGCCCATCAAAAACTGCTCGATCTCTTCGGGGGCGTTGGCCTCGATTTGCAGCCGCACCGCCGCGCCGCGCCGCCGCCGTCGCACTTCTTCTTCAATCGTCTTCAAGAGATCTTCCACCTCGTCGTCGTCGATCTCAAAGTCGCTGTTCCGGGTGACGCGGAAAACGGTATCGTGTTCGATCTCCATGCCCGGAAACAGTTCCGGCAGATGGAGGCGGATGATCGCGTCGAGAGGCACGAAGACGTGGCGCGCCGCCGCGCCCCCCGTCGCATCGCCGAGGCCGGAAGTAGGAAGCGCGACGAAGCGCGGCAACACACTCGGCACCTGCACGACGGCAAAGAGCTTTTCGGGATTGCCCGGACGTTGAAGAATGACGGCCAAATTGAGCGATTTGTTGAGCAAGTGTGGGAAGGGATGCCCCGGATCGACGGCCAGCGGCGTGAGGACGGGGAAAACATCGCGCCGAAAGAGGGCCGTCAGATGTTTGCGATGCTCTTCGCTCAGATCCTTGAGATGCAGAAAGAGGATGCCCTCGCGCTCCAAAGCGGGCAAGACTTGATCCATCAGACAATGATACGTCTGCCCCGTCATCTCGCGGACGATGAGGCTGATACGTTCGAGTTGATCCTTGACCGGCATACGGTCGGCCCCAGAGCCATACGCCACTCCCGACTGCACTTTTTGTTGCAGCCCGCCGACGCGCACCATGAAGAATTCGTCGAGATTCGATTCAAAAATCGCCAGGAACTTCAATCGCTCCAGGAGAGGCACGCTCGGATCTTGTGCTTCTTCCAGTACCCGCCGATTGAATTCCAACCAACTCAACTCTCGGTTGAAATATAAGGAAGGATCGTCGAGCGCTATCGTCGTCGGCGCGGTCGGCCGTGGCATACTCCACCTCCAGATGGGGAAGATTTCATTATAACAACTTCGTCCGGATTAGCGAGCGAGTGCCGCCGGGGATGGCACACGAAGTCGAACCGGCGGCGAGAACGATCGGACAGAGAGGGTACAAAGGATGCGCGAGAGCATTTTGGCCGAACAGACGCACGCCTTCGTCCGCGAACGGGCATGGCAAGTGGCGGTGCTGCCGTTTGGAGCTACCGAACCGCACAACCTGCACATGCCCTACGGCACCGATACGTTTCAGGTCGAGACCCTGGCGCAGCGCGCCTGCGAACGCGCCTATGGGGCCGGCGCGCAAGTCGTTCTCCTGCCGGCCATCCCGTATGGGGTCAACACCAATCATCTGAAAATACCGGGAGCGTTGGCTTGCAGCGTGACGCCAACGACTTTGCTCCACTTGCTTACCGACCTCGTGGATTCGTTGGAGCGGCAAGGAGTGCGCAAGCTCGTCTTACTCAACGGCCACGGAGGCAACGAGTTAAAGCCGCTGACGCGCGAATTGCACCATCGCAGCTCGGTCTTTCTCTGTGTCTGCGACTGGTTTCGCATGGCCGCCGACGTGTATCCTCAATTATTCGAGGCACCCGGCGAACATGCCGACGAGGTTGAGACGAGTTTGGGACTGGCCTTCTTCCCCGATCTTCTTCGTCCCGAATTGGCCGACGAGGGAGCGGCCAAACCGTCGCGCTTCGACGCCATCAATCGCGGTTGGGTTAACATCACACGCCCCTGGCATCTGGTCAGCGCCAACACCGGCTTGGGCAACCCACGGGCCGCCAGCGCCGAAAAGGGACGACGGTTGATGGACATTCTCGTCGAGAGGCTCGGCGATTTCCTCATCGAGTTGGCCGCCTCCCCGATGGACGAATCGTTTCCTTACTAGCCGAAACGCGCTCGTCGCGCTGTCCCCTTCCACGATGCGGAAGATGCTTCTATAATTCAGTTTTTGCTTGCCTTGAAGGATAATACATGCCTCTCGACTGGTCACCTTTTGTCGATCTGATTCATCGCCATCGGCGTTTCGTGCTGACCACCCACGTTCGTCCGGACGGCGACGGCCTCGGTTCGATGTTGGCATTGGCCGCGGCACTCGAAGCGCCGCCCCTCTCCAAGACGGTGCATCTGACCGTTGCCAGCTTTCTTCCGCCGCGCTATGGATTTCTCGATCCCGCGCAGCGCATCCAACGCTTTGAACCGCCCGGCGACTTGTATCGAAACGTCGATGCCGCTCTCGTGCTGGACACCGGCACTTGGAATCAGCTGGGCGAGTTCGGCGACTTCTTGAAATCGCTGCCCGTTGCCAAAGCCGTGATCGACCACCATCTCACGCAAGACGAATTGGGCGCGCTCCGCTTTGTGGATACCACCGCCGAGGCGACGGGACGCTTGGTTTACGAAGCTATCGCCGCTCTTGGCGTGCCCGTGCCCCCGGCAGCGGCTCACTGTTTATTCGTTGCTTTGGCAATGGATACCGGCTGGTTTCGGCACAACAATACGACGCCCGCTACCTTCGCCCTTGCCGCCGACCTCGTTCGCGCCGGAGCCCGCGCCACCGAGGCCTACGAATGTCTTTTCGAGCAAAACACCTTGGCGCGGCTTCAGCTGACGGGTCTGGTGCTATCGCGGTTGCAAGTGGCACAAGAGGGCAGGATAGCCCATACCGAGATACGCCGCGACGATTACGCCGCCACGGGAGCCACACCGCAGGATAGCGAAGATCTCATCAACTATACCCGCAGTATCGCCGGAGTCGAGGTTGGCTTATTGTTCATGGAACAACCGCGCGGCGGCGTCAAAATTAGCTTTCGTTCGCGCCAGCGCATCGATGTGGCGAAACTGGCCGAACGGTTCGGCGGCGGCGGACACCGACTTGCCTCTGGAGCGATTCTCGAAACCTCCCTCAATGAAGCTCGGCGGCGCGTTCTCGATGCGGTCGCCGACGCTCTTCTCTCCACACCTTGATTGTCCGTAGGAGTCCCACCCATGAATGAAACCCCTTCCCTTCCCACACCCCGCCCCTACACGCTGCGCGATCTGCCCCTCGCCGCTCGACTGACTTTGGCTCTGTTCTTGCTGTCGGTCGGTCTGGGTTACGTCGCGGCATTGGTGCAATTACACTTTCAGCACGCCGCTCCCGGAGCGATTCTACCGAGCGGCGAGGACGCCGTTCGCATCTTTCACGGCGATGTCGGCGACAAACAGATGAGCAAGCTCGAACAGTTGCTGCCCGAGGATTTCAAAGACAAAAAAATGACCGGCCAGGGACAGATGACCTCGGCGTTCTATAAACGCGCCGAGGACTACGATGATACCATTGGCGAAAAGGCTACCGAATTGGCGAAGAAACGCGGTAAGAAAAGTGCGACGAAAGAGATCAAGCAGGAGGCAAAATCGGAAGTAGACAAGGAACGCGATGGCGAACGCTTGGTAATGATCGCCTGGGTTCGCGGCGGTGCCAAGGAGGAAGAGTACAACGAGGATAAATACCTCCTTCCCGACGAGTTAGCGAAACACGCTTTCACTCGCAAATACCTGGTGGTCGAGGGGGATAAGCCAGTAGCTCCCCTGGCCGCGAAGATCCAAACCCTATTTAAGGAACGCTGCGCCACTTGTCACATGGACGGCGGCGAGGGACAGAAATACCCTTTGACGACCTACGCGGAGATCAAAAAATATACGGTCGTCAAAAAATCGAGTGGCATGTCGTTGGAAAAACTGGCTCAAACGACGCACGTTCACTTGCTCGGCTTCTCGATGCTCTACGGTCTGACGGGGCTAATCCTCGCTTTCAGCAGCTATCCGCGCTTCTTGCGCGTCCTGCTTTGTCCTCTTCCCCTCTTGGCGCAGGTCGCGGATATAAGCTTTTGGTGGCTGGCACGGCTGGAACCGCCGCACGGACCATCGTTCGCTCAAGCTATCACCGTCAGCGGCGGCTTGGTCGCCGTGGGGCTGTTGTCGCACATCGTTCTCTCTCTCTTCAATTTGTTCCGTTGGAAGGGATGGCTCGTTCTGTTAATCCTGTTCGCTTCGGCGGGATATGCCGGGTATGTGGTCAAGACAAACGCGATCGATCCGCAACTCGCGGCGGAGAAGGCTCCGGACCCGGCAGCGAAGTAAGGAGTCTAGCTCAGTACCTTCTTTCTGTAACAAGAGACTGCCGAAAAGTCGAGGGAGTGCGATCGACGTAGAAGCGGAATCCTATCCTACGTCGACGCGCTGCCTGTATTAGGCTGCTCTTGAACCATGTCGAAGAGCAGCCTTTGTGTTCCGTTCGGTCGCCGAAACGATGCCGTGGACAATGCGGGGGATCGTTCGGGGATTCCCGCCCGACGGCGAGCGAGGGCAAAGAGCGAGGCGATCTGCTCGGCCATCGCTCCTTCGCCCCGCATACGGGAGCCGAACCGCGCATCGTACATCGCGCCTCCCCGCATCTCGCGCAGGCGAGACAGCACTTTCTCGCAACGATCGGGATAGTGTTGTTGCAGCCATTGCTCGAACAGCGGCCCCAATCCGTGGGGCAATCGCAATAGCACATATCCGGCGCTCCGCGCTCCGGCCTTGGCCGCCGCTTCGAGAATGGCCGGTATCTCATAATCGTTCAAACCCGGAATCACCGGCGCGACCAGGACACCGACGGGGACGCCGGCGCGCGTGAGTTCCTCGATGGCGGCCAAGCGACTAGCGGGATGCGTGGCGCGCGGTTCCATCCGGCGGGCCAATTCGGCATCGAGTGTCGTGATCGACAGGAAGGCCGCCGCCGCTCGATGTTGGGCCAACTCGACCAACAGGTCGGTGTCGCGGCAGATGAGGTGATTCTTGGTAACGACGCCGACGGGATTGCGAAACTCGGCAAACACTTCCAGACAGCGCCGCGTCAGCCCCAGACGCCGCTCGATGGGCTGATACGGATCGGTAACGCCGCTGAGAGCCACGACCTTCGGTTGCCATTTTGTCGCGGACAACTCCTTTCGCAACAGTGCGGGCGCATCTTCCTTGACCATAATCTTCGTCTCAAAATCCAACCCCGCCGAGAAACCGAGATATTCGTGCGTCGGTCGAGCGAAGCAATAGACGCACCCATGTTCGCAGCCGCGATAGGGGTTGATGCCAACTTCAAAACCGACATCCGGACTGTCGTTATAACTCAAGACGCTACGGCTGTGGTCGCGGTAGAATCGTGTGGCAGGAGACGGCGACTCCGTTTCCTCGACCATTTCGTCGCGTTCGTAGTGGATCAACTCGAATCGATTGGCCGGATTGCTAGAGGCACCGCGGCCGCGAATCGAATCCTGCTCCGACTCCATGTGTCGTACTCCTCTGGTGGCCGATCCTTCCCCTCTCGCAGCGGCAGCTTACGGACGGAACAGCGGGTAACGTCGAGGTGATTCCAGACCACATCTCGTTACAGATCGTTCGGATTCGCCGAATGGCAGCGGCGCGTTCGGCTTTTCGCTCCAGTAACATCCGACGTTCGCCGCATTCATCGTAATAGGAAGCCAGCGGTAAAATTGTATGATGACGAGAGGAAATTGACGCCTCCGAAACCTGGATCAGACCTAGAAAACACATGGCACGCTATCTCATCGGCATCGACTTGGGCACGACCAACAGCGCGCTGTCATACGTCGATTTGCAGCATCCACGCCGCGGCGAGCGGTTGGACATTCGGTCGTTCCCCATTCCGCAATTGACGGAGGTGGGCGAGATCAAAGAACGACCTTTACTGCCCTCATTTCTTTATCTGCCGGGTCAGCACGATCTGCCCGCCGGAGCCACATCGCTGCCTTGGGATGCGCAGCGCTCCTACGCGGCGGGAGAGTTTGCGCGCAACCATGGCGGCAAAGTGCCGGGGCGATTGGTGAGTTCGGCCAAGTCATGGCTGTGTCACGGCGGCGTCGATCGCTCCGCCGGCCTGCTACCTTGGGCCGCGCCGCCGGACGTGCCGCGCATCTCGCCCATTGAGGCGTCGGCCCGCTATCTGCGGCACATGGTCGAAAGCTGGAATTACAAAATGGCCAACGATCGACCGGAAGATCGCTTGGAGAAGCAGACCGTCGTGCTAACCGTGCCGGCTTCGTTCGACGATATGGCTCGCAATCTGACCGTCGAGGCGGCGCGCAAGGCGGGTTTGGAGGACGCGATCCTGTTGGAGGAACCGCAAGCGGCGTTCTACTGCTGGCTGGCGACGCACTCGGCCAAGGAGGCGGCGGCACTGAAACCGGGCATGCGTTGCTTGGTGGCCGATGTGGGCGGCGGCACCAGCGATTTCAGTCTGATCGAGGCGGTGGAACAACAAGGCGAATTGGGCTTCGTGCGTCGAGCCGTCGGCGATCACCTCTTGCTGGGCGGCGACAATATGGATCTGGCATTGGCCAAATTCGTCGAAGGCAAACTGTCCGGCGCGGGACGACTCGACGCCGTGCAGTACGGTTTGCTGACGCAAGCCTGCCGTGCCGCCAAGGAAGCCTTGCTGAGTCCCAATCCTCCGGCCAGCCATACCGTCACCGTCATCGGTCGCGGACGCGCGGTCATCGGTGGAACCCTTCACGCGCCGCTGACGCCCGCGGACGTGCGGCAGGTAATTCTCGACGGCTTCTTTCCCTCGGTTGCCAGCGATGAACTGCCGCAGCGCGGCGCGCGCTCCGGCCTCCACGAGATGGGACTGCCCTACGTCAGCGATCCGGCCATCACGCGCCACCTCGCCGCGTTTCTGAAACATCAAACCGGAACCGAGGAGAGTACGCCCGTGTCGGCGATCCTCTTCAACGGCGGCGTGTTCCAACCGGCCGCGCTGCGCGAGCGCGTGGTCGAAGTGCTGCGCCATTGGTACGAAAAGCCGGAGCAAGCATGGCAGCCGCTCGTGTTAACCAATCCCTCGCTGGATCTCGCCGTCGCCTGGGGGGCGGCGTACTATGCCTGGCTCCGGCACACCGGCGGACGGCGCATCGGCGGCGGCATCGCCCGCTCTTACTACATTGGCATCGAACAGGCCCGAAACCCCGCCGAAGAAGGCAAGGATGTCACCGTCGTTTGCGTCGTGCCCCAACATTTGGAAGAAGGCCAAGACCTTATTTTAGACAAACCAGAGCTGGAATTGTCTCTGGGACAGCCGGTGATGTTCCCACTGTACACTTCGACGGTGCGCGGCGACGACAAACCCGGCGATTTGTTGACGGTATCTCCCGAACAGTTGTTGCGGATGCCGCCGCTGCATACCGTCCTGCGCGGCGGCAAGCGCAGCGGTACGAAATCGGTACCCGTCACTCTGGCTGCGCGATCGACGGCCATCGGCACGCTGGAACTGTTCTGCGTGGCGCGCGACGGCCAGAATCGTTGGCGATTGGAGTTCAACGTCCGCGATCTGATTCAGGAACCGCCGAGCCGCGAACACCAGAAAGACGAAACAGCCCAGGAGCAGCGCGTTACCGATGTGTGGCCCGAAGCACAGGTGCAGGAGGCCGCCAAGTGCATTCGCTCCGTCTACTCCGCCGTGCCAGGTGACAATGACTTGACACCACAAGAGTTGACGAAAGCGCTGGAATCGGCTCTCGATGCTCCGCGTCACGCTTGGCCGACCGGATTGTGTCGCCGACTTTGGGAATTCTTAGCCGAAGGAGCGGATCAACGCCGTCGTTCCCCCTCGCATCTGAGCCGATGGTTTAACCTCGTCGGCTACTCTCTCCGTCCCGGTTTCGGCGATCCGCTCGACAAATTTCGTATCGACCAACTGTGGAAGACGATGGCCGTACCTGCGCGCTCCGGCCCCACGACCGCTCGTTCCGGGGCAGAGGGTGGAGGCGCGGACGCTTGGATCATGTGGCGGCGCGTATCCGGCGGATTGCATTCGTCGCTGCAACAGGCCTTGTACGACCGTCTGCGTCCGGTATTGCTACCGGCCAAGGGCAAAGTAGTCGCCAAACCCGGAGCTAACGAATTGGCCGAAATGTGGCGCGCGGCCGCCTCGTTCGAACGCCTGGAAGTGAAACACAAAGAAGCGCTGGGAGCGGCTCTCCTGAAATCGCTGCGCCGAAGTCCGGTACCGACCTATGGTTTCTGGGCACTGACGCGCTTGGGAGCGCGCTCTCTGATTTACGGCCCGCTCAACGCCGTCGTCCACCATCAAATCGTTGAAAAATGGCTGGAGGCGACTGCGACGTTCGAGCCGGGCAATCAGAGCGAACGTCTGGCCTGGGCGTTTTGTCTGTCCCAGCTCGCCCGCCGCACCGGCCAACGCGCGCTCGACATTGAAGACGGCCATCGAGAGAACGTCTTGCGCGTCCTGCGCGGCCTGTCCATCCCCGGTCATTGGGTCCGCATGGTCGAAGAAGTATCGGAACTGGAACAAGAAGAACAGGGCCAACTGCTCGGCGACTCGCTCCCCATCGGTTTGCGCCTCATGCCATCCGATTCGTGAGTGCCGATGCAAAGCCCCTCTCCACTCCGGGGCAGGAGCCACGAGCCGCCGGAGACGGGACGCGGAGCGTCCGAACGTACGTTTCCACGCGGAGGCGTGGGAACGAGGGGACGAGGGGAGCATTTTCTCTCCATCGAATAACCGTTGCAATCGATGCCAGCCTCCCAGGCGCGCGTTCCGTTCGTATCGCTTCTCCACCTATTCTTGGCATGCGCCGAAGTGTCTCGATCGGATTAAGGGCCGCGCGCGTTGTTGGCGTGGAGGCAAGCTGCGATGGCCGTCGAAAAGAAGTTAAGATCAGCAAGACGGTCAAAAGGTGGCGAGGTGGAAGGAGCCGCCTTGTCGAGTATCACCCTGCCGCACACCAAGGAAGGACATCGCGGACATGACGCACTGGGGAAGTTGGCTGCGCCGGTTGAATGTGGGTATGCTCGCCGCGCTGAGCTTGTCTGCGGGGCAGGGCTGCCTCAGTTTCGTGCATTCGCTCGATGTCCCGTCCAAGGAACAAATCGCCCTAGGCGAGAATATCCCCGAACCCAGCCGCAATCGGGTTCATGTCTTCCTCGTTCACGGCATGGATCCGTTCGACCTGGCCAACATGAACGGCCTGACGGAATACATCCAAAAACTTGGCTATTTGAAGACGCACTACGGCCAACTCTTCCACGTTTGGGAATTCAAGAATGAGCTGCGGCGAATCCACAAGAGCGATCCGCAGGCGCGCTTTGTGTTAATCGGCTTCAGTTTCGGGGCGAATTTTGTTCGCTCCGTGGCGAACGCGGTCAAGGACGACGGCATCGCAATCGATTTGTTGGTCTACCTGGGCGGCAATACACTCGAAAACAACGCCGAAACCCAGCCGGACAATGTCCTGCACATCGTCAACATTTTGGCGGTGGGCTGCATCTGGAATGGGGCACAACTCGATCGCGCGGACAACGTCCAGTACGACAATGTTTTCCATTTCGGGTCGCCGACGCATCCGCGCACGCGCGAGATGTTGGCGCGCGAGTTATCCGCGGTCGCCGCGCGCGTGCCCTTTTCGGATCGATCGCCTCCCTTATCACCGGAATGGGAGAAAGAGATTCCGCGACCGCGCCGCGTGAGTTCGGAGCAAAGTCAACAAATGAGTTCGGAAATGTCTTCCGAATGGGCCTTTCTCAATCCTCGCAGTGCCGCGACGGAGCCGGCCGCGCCTGAACCGGCGCGACCGACACGCCGCCGTGCCGCCCGACTTATCCCGTTTTCGCGGCTGCCGTGAGCGTCGTTCGGAGACGGGCGCTCAATCTTGTACCACGGGATTGCGCAACACGCCCAACTTCTCGATCTCGACCTCTACTACGTCGCCTTGCTTGAGAAAGACTGGTGGCTTTCGCGCGTTGCCGACGCCGGGCGGGGTACCGGTGAAAATGAGATCTCCCGGTTCTAACGTCACCACTTGCGAAAGATAAGCGATCAGATCGGCGGCACGGAAGATCATCTGCCGGGTATTACTGTCCTGCATCGTCTGTCCATTCAGCCGCAAGCGAATGGACAGATTGTGCGGATCGCCGATCTCGTCGAGGGTGACGAGCGTGGGGCCGATCGGCGCGAAGGTGTCGAAACTTTTCCCGGCGAGCCACTGTTTGCCGTCTTTTTGCAGCTGCCAATCGCGCGCCGAGACATCGTGGCCAACGGTGCATCCCGCCAAATAATCGTTGGCTTCGGCGACGGGTATGTTTCTCCCCTTCTTGCCGACCACCAGTACCAGTTCGGCCTCATAATCGACCTGATTGCTGACGGATGGCAGATGGATCGTCTCGCCGGGGCCAATTAGCGCCGTCGCAAACTTGCTGAATATCACCGGCTCTTTGGGGATGGGCACGCCGCTCTCGGCCGCGTGGTCGCGGTAATTCAGGCCGATACAAATCACTTTTTGTGGATCGGGAATAGGCGCTAATAGCTTTACCGACGCTGCCGAATACCGCACGGCATCGGGCCGCGCCGCGGCCTCGGCAGCGCGGCGAAGCATGTTCGCGCCGCCGCCGAGCAGTTCCTTGACGCTCAAGGGCAAATCCGGCCGCGATGCGTGCAGGTCGATATATTGCTCGTCCTGAAGCAGAGCGGCTCGTGGGCCAGAGGGCGTTTGTATGGTTGCCAGTCGCATGATGTCCTCGCCAATCGCATGGGTGTGAACGGGCCGTTCGTGCCATGTTGCGGCGCGGGAAGGCGAGAGGCAAGGGCGCTTTGCAATTTTCGGCTTCGTATCCGGCATCCACGCGCCCGTTTGCGAGCGCCGAGCGTCCCATCACTCCGCCGACTCGTCCTCGGTTCCGATGCCGTGTCCGGGGACGCGCTCGTACAGCAGCCAATAGACCACCGGTACCAGCACCAGCGTGAACGCCGTCGATACGACGAGGCCGAATATCAACGACCAGGCGAGTCCCGAAAATACCGGATCGAGCGTGATCGGCCACGCGCCGAGCATGGCCGCGCCCGCCGTCAGAAAGATCGGACGGAAGCGCACCGCGCCGCTTTCAATCAGAGCGCGGCGGAGATCGTCTCCGCGCTGGAGGACATGGTGAATGAAGTCGATCAGCAAAATGGCGTTACGGTCGGCGATGCCGGCCAGGGCGATCATGCCAATCATGGCCGTGGCCGTGAAGAAGACCGGATCGGGATAACCGCCGATGGGCCGATTCCACAACACGTTCAGCAGCCAAAAACCGGGCATGATGCCGATGATCGTCAGCGGAATCGAGATCATGCGCACCAGCGGCATGGTATAGCTGCCGGTCTGCCATACCAGAAGAATATAAATGCCCAATACCGCCCCGCCATAGGCAAGACCGAGATCGCGGAACACATCGAGCGTGACCTTCCACTCTCCCTCGCCGCGCCAATCGACGAGGGTTCCGGCGGGGGGCGGCTCCTTGGCCAGGCGCGATTGGAGGCTGAGGACGGCTTCCGGCGGCGGAAGCCCAGCCGTGTCGCCGAAAACGTAGACCACGCGGCGAAGATTCTTGTGGTAGATCGTGTGGTCTTGATTCCCTTGCCGGAATTGCCCCAACTCGCCGAGTTGCACGAGTTGACCGTTCGCCCCTTTGACGCTGATGCGGTTCAAATCGACGAGCGTGGAGCGCTGTGGCCGCGGAAAGCGAAGGACGATGCTCAGCGGATTCAACTCTTGCGGTTGATGCAGTACGCCCGAGGAGGAATCGCCCGGTCGTTCCCCTTGCAGTGCCGTTCGCATCGTCGCCGCGATCGTCTCCGCGCTAATGCCATTGAGAGAGGCCTTTTCCTTATCGACGACGAACTCATACTTGGACTGTTCGGCCTCCACCGTATCATCGATATCCACCATCCCTTTTTCGCTCTCGAACAAACGGCGCACATGCTTGGCGGCGGCGACAAGCTGGTCGTAACTCGATTCGCTTTCGCCATAGACTTCGGCTACCAGCGTGGCGAATACGGGCGGGCCGGGAGGCATTTCGACCAATTTGATATTCGCCCCGCGCCGCTGCGCGATCTGTTCCAGTCCAGGACGCAGGCGAAGCGTAATCTGATGGCTCTGATGGGTTCGATCTTCCTTGGAAGCCAACATCACGCGAATATCGCCCTGATGCGGCTGTTGACGCAAGTAGTAGTGGCGGACCATGCCGTTAAAATCGATCGGCGAAGCGACGCCGGCGTAGGTCAGCACGTTCGTCGTTTCAGTGGCTTGGCAAACGTAGGCGGCCAACTCGCGTAGGGTGGCATCGGTAGTCTCCAGCGTCGTGCCGCGCGGCATGTCCACGACGATCTGAAATTCGTTCTTGTTGTCGAACGGCAACATCTTCAAGGGCACTCGCCCCGTTAAGGGGAGGAGAGACGAGAGAATCAGCAGCACGATCATGCCGAAAACGAGCAGCCAAGCCAGCCAGCGATGGTTCAAGAACGGGTCGATCAGGGCGCGATAGATGCGATAAGTCCAGGTGCGTTCGAGGACAAATTGTGTCTCGGCATGTCCGCGAACTCCCTTGAGAACGTGATAGGACAGCCAGGGGGTGATGGTGAAGGAAACGACCATCGACATCAGCATGGCCACGGGCACGTTGAGGGCCATCGGGCGCATGTACGGTCCCATCATGCCGGTGATGAAATACATCGGCAAAAAGGAAATGATGACGACCAGCGTGGCAACGATGATGGGCGGTCGCACTTCGTTGACGGCGGTGAGAACGGCCTTGCGCGGCGACTCGTGGCCCATCAACAGATGCCGGAACACATTTTCGACATCCACGATCGGATCATCGACCACAAGCCCCAACGACAGAATCAGGGCGAAGAGAGTGACGCGGTTGATCGAGTATCCGGCCAAATAGTTGACGAGCAAGGTAAGAGCGAAGGTCAGAGGCACGGCCGTCACCACGATGATCGACTCGCGCCAGCCCAGCGACAGTCCGACCAGACCGACGACGATGAGTACGGCCAGCCCCAACTCGCGGACCAGTTCGTTGACCTTCTCGTTCGCGGTTTCGCCGTAGTTGCGCGACGTGAGGAGGTGAACGTCGCTGGGGATGAAATCGCGGCGCAGGTCGTCGAGCTTCTTCTCGATGCCCTCGGCCACCCACACGGCATTGGTGCCGCGCCGCTTGGCCACCGCCACCGTGACGGCGGGACGATCCGTTGCCTCACCCGGCGTCTCGCGCCGACGGTTCGCCTCCGCGCCGAAGAAGATTCTCGTGTAGTTCGTACTCTCGGAGGGACCGTCGCGGATCGTCGCCACGTCGCGCAGATAGACGGGCCGACCGGAAAATACGCCTATAACAAGACTCTCTATTTCCTTTATATCCCTGAAATAGGGTCCGCTCTCCACGACCGCGTCGCGGTTGTCGCGGCTGAAGGCTCCGGCGGGGAGATTGGCGTTTGCTCCCTGAAGGACTTTGGAAACCTCCAGGGCCGTCACTTGATGCGCGGCCATTTTTTCGGCGTCGAGATGGAGCGAGATTTGCCGCGCCCGCCCGCCCACCACCTCCGTTCGAGACGTATCCGGGACCGATTGCAGCGCCAATTCCACCTGCTCGGCCACGCGCCGCAGCTCGAAATCGCTGGAAGTTTCGCTCCACAGCGTCACGTTGACGATTGGTACGTCGTCGATCTCCACGGGCTTGACCACCCATCCCGTCACGCCCGGAGGCACGATGTCGGTGTTCATGGCGATCTTGTTGTACAAATCGACCAGACTCTTTTCGCGATCTCGACCGACGTAAAAGCGAACCGTCACAATGGCCTGGCCGGGAAACGACATCGAATAAACGTATTCAACACCGTCGATTTGACAGAGATAGCGTTCCAACCGCGTGGAAACCAGTTTCTCCACCTCTTCGGCACTCGCGCCGGGCATGCGGACCAGAACGTCGGCGACGGGCACAACGATTTGCGGATCTTCCTGGCGCGGCGTCAGCCACAGCGCGACACCTCCGGCGATCATCGAAACGATAATCATCAAGACCGAGAGATTGCCGCGCAGGAAGACTTCGACGATGCGAGAAACCCAATGGTGATCCGACGCCGTGGTCATGGGAGATACTCTTCTGGATAAAGGAAAATACCGCCGGGAGAACGCTGGCTTGCTATTGGCCGTTCGTCTTCCGAGGCGAAGCCTTGGCTGGCTCCGCCAGCGCCACCGTCTCGCCGGTCGAAAGTCCGGATAAGATCTCCAGATCGTCGCCGAAACGCCGGCCCGTCAGCACGAACCGACGTTCCAAATCTTTCTCGGGCCGCACTACATCGACGAGTTGCAGCTGGCCGACCTCGCGCACCGCCGCCGCTGGCACGACGAGACGTTCGCTCTGTCCCAGAGGCAAGTAGACGCGACCGAACATGCCGACGTATAGGTCGCCGCTCTTATCGGGTGGCAGTTGAATCTTCATCAACATCGACCGCGAGCCGGCTTGGACCTGGGGCACAATCTCGCGGAGCGTACCCTTGAGATCGAGCGATGCCGACTCGATCCGAACGTCGAGGATCAATCCGGGACGCATGCCGCGCGCCAGCTTTTCCGGCACGCTGGCGTGCAATTCGAGTTGTTTAGGGTCGTGCAAAGCCAAGAGTGGCTTGCCGGGCGCGGCGAGGTCGCCCGGATCGACGAAGCGGTCGGTGACCAGCGCGGGAGCTTGCGCGAGAATGCGCGTGTAGCTGAGCATGGTTTTGACGCGCTGAAATTGCTCCTTGGCGCGGCGCTGTTGGGCCACGGATACTTCGTAAGCGCCCTGGACGGTATCGAATTGCTCCTTGGTGACGGCATTGCCGGCCAACATCGTCTTATAGCGATCGACTTCGCGTTTGCGCAGGTTCAGGTCGGCATCGCTGGCTGCGATGGCCGCCTCGGCCTCGCGCAGTTGTGCCTGGAGTTCGCGGTCGTCCAGCTCCACCAACACTTGCCCCTCGGTAACGCTTTGACCGGCGCGGACGAAAACGCGATGGATGACGGCCATCACTTGACTGGCGACGAGCGCCTTATGGTACGGCTCGATGGAACCGACCGCATCGACGGTTTGCGGCGTCGTCAGCGTGCGGGCGCGAGCGATTGTCTGCCCTGGAGCGAGTTGACGCCGCGTTTCCTCGACCTCGCCGGGTTGAATCTTGGTATGATACCAACCCGACATCCAACCGATGACGGCCACCAGAAGGGCCAGACTAACGACGATGAGCAAGACGCGACCGAGTATCCGGCGCGCGGACGCGAGCAATCCCGACATGGCACGACTCCTCTTTTGGTGCAATAGAAGATCGCATTTAACTCACTTACCCAGCACCTCGGCGACGCGGCCCACGGCCCGTTCGAGATTGGCCCGCGATATTTCGACGTCGGCTTGCGCCGTGGTTCGCCGCACCTCGGCGGAGGTCAGAGCCGACTGCGCGTCGATGAACTGGGTGATGGTAGCCGCTTGCCCCTCGTAGCGAACGCCGATCTCCCGATAACTCTCCGCCGCTTGCGCCACGGCTTGTTCGGTTACTTGAAAGCGCCCTTGTGCGTCAGAGAGCGCCAGATAGGCGCGGCGCACTTCCAATTCGATGTCCAAAAGCAACCGCTCCTGCTTGGCGGCCAACTCGGCAACGCGAGCCTGAGCCGCCTGCACCGCGCTGCGGGTCCGGCCGCCATCGAAAAGATTCAAACTCGCCCCCAAGCCGACGAACAGATTATTCGTGCCGTTGTACAAATTCGGAGACCACAGAGAGTAATTGCCGAAGAGATTGACCGACGGACGATTGCCGGCCCGCGCCGCCTCGATGTTGGCGACAGCGGCTTGGCGTTGGCCATTCATCGCCCCGACTTCCGGCCGTTGGCGAACCGCTTGAGCGACAGCGTTCTCCACATTGTCGATGTGGTCCGTCCACGGCGCGGGCGGCAGACGCGAGGGCAGATTCATGCGCGGCAGACGCGCGCCCATGACGTTCTCCAGGATCGCCCACGATAATTCGAGCTGATTCGTCGCCGTGATGAGTGCCTCGCGCGCCTCGGCCATGCGCACTTCCAACGACAAAACGTCCGAGCGCACCGCCGTTCCGGCTTTGAAGCGCGTCTGAACCACTTGCAATTGGCGCTGAACCAAATCCACCGTAGCTTGACGCACCTGTGCCAAGTTGCGCGCTTGGATGAGGCGATAATACGCCTCGGCGACGTGGAACACCAATTCGTTCTGGGCGGCGCGGAGCGAATACTTGCTGGCCAGTTGCTCCGATTCCGCCGCTTGTCGGCGCGAGCGCAACCGCCCGCCTGCATACAGCGGTTGATCGACCGACGTTTGCGTCAAGAAGTTATCGATGAATCCGGGATGATTGAAGTCGCGGTTGAAGCTGAATCGGCCTTGATTCAAAAGATACATAAAAACATTCGCGGGTGTATTCGTCTCGACGAAGTTCTCGGATACGCCCAGTTTGGGATAAAACTCGGCGCGAGCGCTAGCGATGAGGGCGTCGGCAATGCGCACCCGCTCGCGCGCCGCGCGCAAATCGGGATTCGACCGAAACGCCAAGTCGATGGTTTGCATCAGGTTCAATTCGGGTGCAGGCTCGTTCTCCGCTCGCGGCGACGGTAGTTCGTCCTTGGCGGATGAATCTGCGGCGATGCAAAACAGGCAAAGGAAGAGCGCCCATTCTCTGCAATCCATTTTCTTTCCGCATCTTTTCATCTTTCGCTCTCCTTGCACGAACGACATCTCAAACCTAGACTCCGGCTCTTCCTCAAAAATCGACCTATCGACTCGTTCAATTGACAAAATCGCTCTTTTCGGTCGTAGCCCGCCTATTCCCTCCCCACTCGCTCGCTCGACGCCAATCGAAGTATCGCTCCATCCGAAACATCGTCCAATGTTATCTTAATCTTGACATGTCGAGATGTCGAGATATATTTTAGAAAGAGGAGCAAAACATGACGACGAAGACATTGAAGCCCGATTGGATCGAACTGTCTTGTCTGACACGGGCGGCGGAGTGTTTGAAAACGCTCGCCCATCCGCATCGGCTGCGCATCGTCGAAATGTTGATGACGGATCGCTACACCGTCGGCGAGATAGCCGAGGCGTGCGGCGTGCCCAGCAACATCGCCTCCAGCCATTTGCGTTTGATGCAGCGCTGTGGGATGCTCGCTCCTCAACGCGAGGGGCGCAACATTTACTACGCCATCACGGAACCGTGCCTCAACGGCTTCCTATCCTGCATCCGCGAGCGGTTCGCGGATTCCGAGAGCGAATAAGCCTCTCGCCCCATGAGTCCAGTCTCATGCTTCGCCCTCGATTTTTTTTGGAGATCAACACATGGAAGTTGTCGTCATCCGATCGCGCGAACTCGAACGGCTGCGCGGCAGCGGCAAGAACGTCGAATTGATCGACGTTCGCACTCCCGCCGAGTTCCGCGAGATGCACGTTCCTTTCGCTCGGAACATACCCTTGAGCGACCTCGATCCCGCCGTCTTGATCCGCGAACGAGCGGGACGCGCCGAGGAACCGATCTACGTTATTTGCCGTTCGGGCATGCGCGGCAAGCAAGCGTGCGAAAAATTGTTGGCATCGGGGATCGTGAAAGTCGTCAATGTGGAAGGCGGCACGCTTGCCTGGGCCGAGTGCGGTCTGCCGGTGGTGCGCGGCAAGAAGGCGATCTCGATTGAGCGACAGGTGCGCATCTCCATTGGAATCTTGGTGGTTTTGGGATCGGTTCTCGCATGGTGGGTGCATTCGATCTTTCTGTTGTTGGCGGGGGCGGTGGGTCTGGGCGTGTTGTATTCGGGAATAACCGACTCCTGCGCCATGGGGATGATGTTGTCGTACATGCCGTGGAATCGAGCGCCGCGAACCAACGCCCCGATCCCCGACTCGCAATGCGCGCCGTGCGCAAACCCGGTCGCGGTTGGTCCATGAAACCCGAACGAAGACGTTGCCCGAATCTGCCGGACGCGGGTGTCGGCCTGGGCAGCTCAATTGAGGAGGAGGATTCGATGAAAGGTTTGATTTCGACGCGATGGTTGTGCGGTCTGTTGACGGTGCTGGGTATCGGCTGCGCCGCGGTCCCCGGTTTGGCCGCCGAACATACCAAAGACTCGACGGAGACGATTAAGAAAGCCGTCGCCGACAATAAAGCGGTGTTGCTCGATGTCCGCGAAAAAGCCGAATGGGACGACGGCCATCTCCGCGACGCCAAGTTCCTTGCACTCAGTTCGTTGCGCAATGCAAAAGCCGACGATTTGGCGCGCGTGCTGCCCAAGGGCAAAATCATCTATTGCCATTGTGCTTCCGGTCGTCGCTGCCTTGCTGCCGCAGACATTTTGAAGAAGAACGGCTACGACGTTCGCCCGCTCAAATCCGGTTTCATGGCTCTGCTCAAAGAAGGTTTCACCGCCGCGTCCAAATGACCTCCCCGGAGATCGGGAGTCGAGGACTCCCGATCTCCAGGCGGATCGCCGGATGTTATGGAGTAAATGACTATGAAACTCGTCATTATCGGCGGCGTGGCCGGTGGTGCGTCTGCTGCGGCGCGAGCGCGGCGTCTGTCCGAAGACGCCGACATCGTGCTTCTGGAGCGAGGCCCGGACGTATCGTTCGCCAATTGCGGACTGCCTTATTACATCGGCGGCACGATCGCGCAGCGCGACAAACTCTTGGTGGTCACGCCGGAACGCCTGCGCCAGCGTTTCAAGCTGGACGTGCGGACTCGTTCTTCCGTGGTGTCAATCGACCGTGCGGCGAAGACGGTGCGCGTTCACGATTTGGACGATGACCGCGAGTACGCTCAACCCTACGACAAATTGATCCTCGCGCCGGGGGCCGCGCCGTTTCGACCACCCATTCCCGGCATCGATCAACCCGGCGTGTACACGCTGCGCAACTTGAGCGATACCGACCGCATCAAGCAGGCGTTGAACGCCAACGTCCGCGAAGCGGTCATCGTCGGCGCGGGGTTCATCGGCCTGGAGTTGGCCGAGGGATTGGTGCGGCAGGGCATTAAGACGACGATACTGGAATTGGCCAATCAAATCCTGCCGCCGTTCGATGCGGAGATGACGACGCCACTCGCCGTGGAATTGACCGCCAAGGGTGTCGTCGTGCAGCTCGGACAAACGGTCGAAGCGATCGCGCCTTCGGAACAAGGATTGGTGCTACGCCTTAACGTCGGAGAGACGTTGACGGCTCAATTGGTGATCGTGGGTATCGGCGTTCGGCCCGAAAATCGACTCGCCGTCGAAGCCGGACTCGAGGTTGGTCCACGCGGCGGGATTCGGGTCGACGAATACTTGCAAACCTCGGACCCCGACATCTACGCCGTCGGCGACGCCATCGAGACCGTCGATTTCGTCACCGGCGATAAAACGCAAGTTCCGCTGGCCGGTCCCGCCAATCGTCAAGGGCGCATCGCCGCCGACAACATTTTCGGAAGGCGTTCGCGCTATCGCGGTACGCAGGGTACGGCCATCGTTGGTTTCTTCGACCGCGTGGCCGCCCTCACCGGCGCGGCAGAAAAGACACTTAAAAGGCTCGGCAAACCCTATCGCAAGGTGTACGTCCATCCGGCGAACCACGCCGGTTATTATCCCGGTGCGCAGCCAATGTCTCTCAAGGTGTTATTCGATCCGCAAACGGGACAATTGCTCGGAGCGCAGGCGGTCGGCGGCGCGGGAGTGGATAAGCGCATCGACGTTTTGGCCGTCGCCATTCAAGCGGGAATGACCGTCTACGATCTCGAAGAGATGGAATTGTGCTACGCTCCGCAATTCGGCTCGGCCAAGGATCCGGTGAACATGGCCGGCTTCGTCGCCGCGGGACTACTGCGCGGCGATCATCCTCAAAGCGATTGGGAGACGGTGGCCGCGCGTCCCGACGCCTGGTATCTCCTCGACGTGCGAACGTCGCAGGAATACGCCGTGGGCCATGTGCCCAACGCCGTCAATATACCCGTCGATGAATTGCGATCTCGATTATCTGATATGCCGCGCGAGCGCCGGATCGCGGCGTATTGCCAAGTCGGCCAGCGCGGCTATCTCGCCGCGCGGATTCTCGCGCAAAAAGGCTTCGATGTCGTGAATCTCGGCGGCGGTTACACGACCTATCGGTTGCATCATCCGGAGCAAGTCGCGGCTATAAAATGAAGTGAAAGCTCTCACCTTTCCTTTCCTCGTCGTCCTTCGGGTCTAGGGAATCCCCCTCGAAGGAACGCGGCTCGAAGGAGATTCCCAAGGAGCAAGCAACGATGAATCGACGCGAACTGTTGGAGAGTCTCGGTGTCTTGGGCACGGGATTGACGGTCTGTGGCGCGGCGGCGGAAGCCCACGATAGCCGCCCGCGCAAGGGAGAGAATGCGACACCGCTCGGCAATCATGCGGCCCACTTTTGCGGCATTCACGTCGCCAAGAAAGACCCGAAGATCCAGATTATCACGCAACATTTCTGCGGCATGGTAGGCGAAGAGATGCACCAATGCCTACTGTACGATGCGATGGGAAACAAGGCGCGACTCCTCGGCGTCGAATACATCATTTCGGATCGACTATTCCGCAATTTGCCGGACGAAGAAAAGAAGTATTGGCATCCGCACACCTACGAAGTGCTGGCCGGCGGCCTCATCGCTCCGGAGATGACGCCGGACGACGAAATGAAGTTCATGAAGGGTCTGCTGACGACTTGGGGCAAGACTTGGCACACCTGGCCCGATCCCAAGACGCCGGTGCCGATGGGCGAGCCGCTGTTGATGTGGTCGCTGACCGCCGACGGTCAACAGGACGACAAGGTCGTCGCCGAACGGGACAAGGCTTTCGGCGTGAAGACGGCCAAGGTTCGCGAACAGCGAATCGAGGCACTCGGTCTGGAAGTTCCCCGCGTCCCCCAACCGCCGTCGTTAGACACCATCGGCCGTCAGTGGACCGCAACCGGCGAAGATCAGCCGACGAAGCGCAAGAAGGGCTAGAGATCGACGAAGAGGATCGCAGCGCATCTCGATCCTCAAGGTACAAAGGATCGACTCGGTTTGGAGAGCGTCGTCGGTTCGGGGAGACGCATCAATCCGCGGCCGGTCTCCCAGGTTGCACTATCTGCCGAGCAAGGCCGAGTGGCGTTCTGGAGAGCCTCTCGGATTTGCTCGGCTTTCCATTCGGGATGGCGCGACCAGAGCAGCGCGGCGAGCGCGCCCGCCTGCGGAGCGGCTGCGGACGTACCGGCGAAGGGACGCGAACGCCAGCCGCTCGGAAACGGAACCGTGGCTACAAAGTCGGGTTTGATCGGGCCTCCCTTCGCGCCGCAGGAACTGTAGGTCAGTCTTCGACCCAAAGTATCGACGGCCCCGACGGCTATCACCTCGGCTCCATCGCCGGGAAAGGGGATGCTTCCCACCGAGCGAGCGTGTAACAAACTCCCCCCCAAGACGACGAGATGAAACTTCCCTTTCGCCTTCCCCAAGGCATGAACGCGCACGCGATATTCACGATCCGTTTCAGGGATAAAGGCCGCCACGGCGCAATTGGCTCCACCGATTTCTCTGCTCGTCGCTCCGGTTACGACCTCCTTCGTCGATGCGTCGAGGACCGATACTTCGTAGCGATCGCCACTAGGACAACACAATTCGACCGATACGCGCTCGCGGCCCCACGGTCGAATGACATTTTCGGTGAGTGCGATGCCGTCGTCACGTTTCCAGACGTGATACCCGTCGCCGCCGTCCTCGAACGATCCGCTCCAATGACGCTGAGCCGTGTTCCCGGCGCTGGCGAAAAAGAGAGCGTGTCCCTCTCCTCCCGTTGGCGAGAGGAGGCGCGTTAATTCGTCGTGAACGCGGCCCCGTCCCTCGCAATCGCTCCAAGTCGGCATGATGATCGAACAGGAGACGATCCGCGCTCCCTCTCGGCGCGCCCAACGCACGGCGGCGAGAAATTGTTGGGGATGCTCCGGTTCCCAGTTTGCCAATAACAGGTCGGCCTCCGGCGCGAGAGAGTGAATGACCTCGGCGCATAGGATGCCGTGTTGACTGTCCTTCGCTTCGAGATTGCCGTCGAAGCGGAACGAACGAACGGAGACCGACTTCGGCAGCGCCTTTCCCAAATGTTCTCGATAGCCGTGAAACCCCGAATCGAGAATCGCAACCTTCATGCCTCGACCGCGCCATCCCCGCGCATGCCACGCGGAAACGCCGAGTCGCTCCAAGATGCGAACCCGCTCCGCCGACTCGCTACCCGTCCCCTTGAGCGAGGCATCTTGTTCGCCGTATCCGCCTGGAACCGAAGAGCGCGCGGCTTGAAACGAAAGCGAACCGAGGGAGGCAATAAGGAGGAGAGACACCAACGAAAGGAAAAAACCGCGGCGAGCCTGATTTCGTGCGGTTCGCCGATCGACGCGAATCGTTCGCATGTACCACCCGTTGCATCCATCGTTGTTGGTCGAGCTGTGGGGTCGGCAGGGCAAAAGTAGTCTACACGCGCGTTCGTGTGTCCTGCGCCGAAAATCCGAGAGACTTTCTCTTTCGATGTCCACCGAGTGAGAAGGTATGTCAATAAAGCGGAGAATAACGATTCGACGGCGACGACTCAGATTGCGCGATCGTGACTCGCGCCCCGGAGCGCCCAACCGACGAAGCATGAAACAGTCGCTTTTTTAAGCCCAAACTCAGCCTTTTACCTATTTCAACGGTTGCGAACCCGTCTTGACTTGCACTGCCCGAAGACAGTAACATCGCCCCACGCCGTAAACTTCCTCCATTCGGCCACCGCCGATCGGAGGATCGAGCGAGTGTATGTTTCGTTGTGAAATCGCAAGATCGGCCCTCCGAGGTCCGTCGGCAAGGATGTCGAGATTTTCTTGCGGCTTACCCGTCGAAGCGATGGGTTCTCAACGATTCGGCCTGCGACACCAGGGAAAGGATGCCATGACGTCTCCGACGAACCTTATTTCTTCGCGTGTTTCCATCCGTTCGCTTTTGCCGGTCGCGCTGGTATCCGTTTGCTTTTTGTGGGCCTTCGGAAGCACACTGGCGGATCTCGTTTACGTCTGGCGCACCAACGATCAGTATTCGCACGGCTTCCTGGTACCCGCGTTTTCAGCGTTCCTCCTCTGGCTGCGACGGGATCACTTGCGGCGCGCCGAACTGCGTCCGGGATTGATATTCGGCACGCTGTTGTTGACGTTCGGCCTCGGCATGCGTTTGGCCGGGGTTTATTGGTTCTATCTATCGCTGGATTACTTAGCCATCGTGCCGTGTGTGGCCGGGGCCTTCTGGCTGTTGGGCGGGTGGGCGGCCTTTCGGTGGGCGTGGCCGGCGATTCTCTATCTGGCATTCATGCTCCCGCTGCCGTATCGCTATTCCACGGCTCTGTCCGCCCCTCTGCAAAGTTTGGCTACCACCGTGGCCACCTTTCTCATGCAGACTATCGGCCTGCCGGCCTTGTCCGAAGGCAACGTCATCGTGTTGAACGAAGCGCGACTGAACGTCGTGGAGGCGTGCAGCGGCTTGCGCATGCTCATGGTGTTCGCGGCTCTGTCGGCGGCCATGGCTCTGATAGCACGCCGTCCCTGGCTCGATAAGCTGATTCTGCTCGCGAGTGCCATTCCCATCGCCATCGTCTCGAACATTCTGCGCATCACGGCGACGGGGATTCTTCACGAGACGACCAATAGCGACACGGCCAATGTCTTTTTTCACGATTTAGGCGGTTGGTTGATGATGCCGCTGGGGCTGTTGTTCTTGGCCGTGGAACTGAAGATCTTATCGCATCTATTCGTCGAGCCACCCCCCGCGAAGCCCAAGGTGGTGGTCGCTCCCGTGTCGCGGCGAGTCCGCAAAGCGCCGCCGATGCGCTCCCGTCAACCGCGTCCGGCGGCCTCGCCACTGACCGCGAAGCATGGCATCGATCGTCGTTAAACTCCGCAACTATTGCATCGGAACCGGCAAACGGAGTTGTCATGCCGCTCCATGGCCGGACGACGCAGGGATGCACCTGCGACCGCGTGTGCCGGGGTATTGTGCGAACGGATTCACCACGATAACGGAGATTCACTCGTGTCACCGATAGATGCTGCTTTCCCCGACCCGGCCAAGAATTCTCCCACTTCGCGCGGAAGTGCTAAACCCGTCGCCGGACGCATCGAACCTTCGCGCCGCGGCTCGGTGGGCGACTCCCATCTCTACGCGATGCCGGAGCCGATGGGATCCTCACCGGATGTGTCAAGCTATTTGCATGCCTTGCGCCGTCGATGGATGACGGCCGCCGCGCTGGGCGGTACGCTGGCCGTTCTCGCTGGCATGGCTGCATGGTTCCTGCTGTCGCCGAAGTATATCGCCTTCGGGCGAGTTCGCGTCGCCTTCGAGTCGCCGCGCATCGGCGACAATCCCGGCGGGAATCACGGCGACTTTTTGACTTATCTGAAGACTCAAGCCGCCCAATTGATGAGCCGACCCGTCGTGTCGGCGGCTCTGAAGAAGGATGAAGTGAAGGCGCTCAACCTGGAAGCGCGTACCGGCATGGAACCGGCTCAATACATCGAACAGGAAATGAAGGTCGAGTTTCAGGAGAATCAGGAGCTAGTTACCGTTCTGATGTCGTCCAACGATCCGCAGGTCTCGCTGGCCATCGTCAAGGCCATTCTCGATTCGTACATGGATGATGTGGTTTATGCCGAACAAGCCGGGCGGCGGAAGAAAGTCTCCGAGATGAACACCGCCCTGGCCTCGGCTTCCTCGGCGCTCAAAAACAATCAGGAAAAGCTGGAGCGAATGCGGAAAGAGAGCGGCGATATGGACTCGCAGACGATCCTGTTTCGGATCGGCGAGTTGCAGGCGAATATCCGCGATGCCACTCGGACGCGCAACGACCTTCGCCTCAAGATCAAGCAAGAAGAAGCGGACCTAGCCAGCCATGTGGCCAAGATGAACGCGATCAAGGAGAACGCCGTCACCCCCGCGATGATAACGGCCGCCGTCAAGACCGACCCCATCGCGCAGAAACTCAAGGCGGAAATGACGAGGCTGCAAGAATTGATCGACGATTTCGAGGAGAAAACGCCGGGCGTTCTCTATCCGTCTCTGGTGTCCAGCAAACGTCGCATCAAGACGGCGCAAGCGAGCTTCGACAAGCGGAAGAAGGAGTTGGAAGACGAACTCGCCGAGGCCGTGTCAACGACCGGAACTGGGGGCAAGGAAGACTTGGAACAGGTTCGTCTGACGAAAGCCAACGCCATCAAAGCGATGAAGCAACATTTTGAAGAGCTAGGCAAGGACATGGAGGCGTTTAATAAGGATTTGAATACCATGAAACTCGCCGATCACGTCGAGCAAGATCGGCTGCGTCAACTCATCGCGCAAGAACAAAAGTTTGTCGACGATCTCCATCTGAAACTGCGCCGCGAAGAACTCGATCTGCAGGCCGGCACGCGCGTCACCAAACTGCAAGACGCCGAACTGCAAAAGAAGGACATGAAGAAACAGATTCTCGGCAGCATCGCCGCCCCGGTCGTCGCGCTCTTGGGAGTGTGCTTGGGCGTGGCGTGGTTGGATGTGCGCCAGCGTCGCATCCGTTCGGCGGCGGAGGTGTCGCGCGGACTGGGTCTGCGCGTCGTCGGAGCGGTTCCCAGCGTACCGAACCTCGAACATCATCTCGTGGGAGCGGACACCGAGGCGGCCGTGGAAGACCATCACGCTCTCGAATCGATCGACGCCCTGCGCACGCAACTGTTGCGAGATGCCGACGACGTGCATACGCGCATCGTCATGGTAACGAGCGCCACGCAGGGCGAAGGCAAGACGACCGTGGCGTGTCATCTTGCGGGCAGTCTGGCGCGGGCCGGTCGCAAGACGCTGCTGATCGACGGCGATCTACGGCATCCGTCGGCCCATCAACTTTTCGAGCTTTCGATGCAGCCGGGATTTTCCGAGGTGCTGCTCGCCGAAGTCGAGATGGCCGACGCGGTACAACCGACGCCGCTCGACGGTCTGTCGTTCTTGGCGGCGGGCCAATGGGACCGCGAAGTGTTGCACGCACTGGCGCGCGATGGCGTCGAGGGCATCTTCGAGAAACTCCAGGAAGAGTTCGATTTCATCGTCATCGACTCGCATCCGGTGTTGTCGGCAACGGATTCGCTGTTGATCGGCCAGCGCGTCGATACCGTGATTCTCTCGGTGTTGCGCGAGGTCAGCCAGATGCCGCGCGTGTATGCGGCCTCGCAACGATTGACGACGTTGGGCATCCGCGTCATGGGCGCGGTAATCAATGGGGCCGATCCGGAAGAAGCTCTGGCCGCCACGGCCAGCGCTCGCATGGTGGCCCATTAATCTCGCACAAACTTGCGGCGCAAGCCAAGGCGCGAGCGAGCCTCGGATCGCGTTGCAAGACGGTAAGAAGCTGTCCGAGAAGCCCCTCTCCCCCTGTACTCAGGGGGAGAGGGGTTGGGGTGAGGGGGTGAGTTTTTCCGAGTATTCTCGCCCCTCACCCCCGACCCCTCTCCCCTGAATACAGGGGCGAGGGGGGCTTTGTGGATAGTCTCGAAGAATAAGGAACTCAACAATGACGCGATGGATCGCCGCTCTCATCGGATCGACCGCACTGGTGGTATGCGGAATCGTACACGGCTTTTGGACCGACCGATGGACGCCGCCGATCGAAGCAACGCAGGCCGCCGAACGGCTCAACGACATCCCGTTGGAATTGGGCGAGTGGGACGGCGAGGCGATGGAAGTGAAACCCGATGAAGCCGGCGGTGGCGTGGCCGGGTTCCTCAAGAGACGCTACGTTCACCGCAAGACGGGAACGGTTTTGTCGCTGCTGGTTTTCTGCGGTCGTCCCGGCCCGGTGTCCATCCACACGCCGGAAGCCTGCTACGGCGCGCGCGGGTTTCAGATCGGCCTCAAGGATCGCTACGAAGCCGGTGGAGGCGATCGCTTCTGGAAGACCGACGCGATTCGCAACAGTGCTACCGACGAGACGCGCTTGCGTTTGTATTGGGGATGGAGCGATGGCGTGAACTGGAACGCCGCCGATGAGGCGAGACTCCAATTCGCCCGTTGCCCGGTGTTGCACAAGCTGTATGTGGTGCGCGAACTGAACGGACTGAACGAGTCGAGCCGGAACGAACCGTGCGAAGACTTTCTCACGCAGTTGTTGCCCGCGCTGCGCAAAACGCTGTTCGGGGCGAGTTAGCCGCGCGGCGGGATCGAAACTCTCTCCGAAGGATCGGAGAAAGACACCATTTAAGGTCGCCGGAATAGTTTTTGCATGGAGGCGAGTACCTTGCAGACCAAAACCAATCGCCGCGTCGTCGCCGACGGCGCGGATTCTCGATACCCCAGCTTGTCCGCGTTCGATTCGATGCGTCGCCGGCGCTTGCCGCTCGACCGCGAACCGGTACGTCCCCTCAACCATCGCTGGTATCTTTCGAGCAAGTACGTTGCCGACTTCCTTCTGGCCGTACTCTTGATCGTGCCGGCCGTGCCGATCGTCCTCTTGGCCGCGCTCCTCGTCAAACTGACCTCGCGCGGTCCGGCTTTCTACTCGCAAACGCGCGTCGGCGAAGACGGCCGACTCTTTGCGATCTGGAAGATCCGTTCGATGATTCACAACTGTGAATCGCTAACGGGAGCGCGGTGGTCGATGCCCGGCGATCCGCGCGTTACCCCCGTCGGTGCCATTCTTCGCGCCACACATCTCGACGAGCTGCCGCAGTTGCTCAATGTGCTGCGCGGCGAGATGAGCCTCATCGGTCCCCGTCCCGAACGACCGGAATTTGTCCCAGAGCTGGAACGCGAATTGCCCGGCTACTGGCAGCGACTCACGGTGCGTCCTGGAGTAACGGGCTTGGCGCAAGTGCAGTTGCCTCCCGACTCGGACCTCATCAGCGTGCGACGCAAACTGGCCCACGATCTGTTTTACATCCGCCATCTCAGTCCCTGGCTCGACGCTCGGTTGTTGCTATGCACGGCCGCCTACTCGCTGGGGTTGCCCTTTGGCATCGCCGGAAAAATCCTTGGAATCCCCGATGGTCCCACGGTGGAAGAGGCGATGCGCGACGTGCTAACCGACCTACCAGCGCCGCGCGCTCGCCGTAGCGCTTAAGAGGACCGTCTCCCCTCGTCGCCTGAGACTAGGGGAAAAAAGAGAACCTGAGGGCAAGGAACGATTTCTGCCGCTTGGAAAACGGATACAAACGATGAACGAATTAGCACTCGAACGACATCGGCTTCGTCGCGCTCGTTCGCCTCGCGCGGTGCCTCCGTTTATTTCCGCGATCGTGCCCGTCCGAAACGAGGCGAATTTCCTCGGCGCGACGCTGAATCAACTGTTGGAACAGCGCTACGATCCAGCCCGCTATGAGATTCTCGTTGCCGATGGGAGATCGACGGACGAGACGCGCGCTATCGTGACGGAGTTGCAAGCGCGGCATGCGCAATTGCGCCTGTTGGACAATCCGCGCCGCTGGTCGAGCGCCGGCCGCAACGCCGCCGTCCGCGCTTCGCGCGGCGACATTCTGTTGCTAATCGATGGACATTGCGAGTTAAACAATCCGAATTATCTACAAAATATCGCCGATGCCTTCGCCGAGAGCGATGCCGACTGCGTGGCGCGTCCACAACCGCTGGACGCCACCAACGTCAGCAGTCATCAACGAGCGATCGCGGCGGCGCGGGCATCGCGTCTGGGCCATCATCCCGCTTCGTACATTTACTCCGACCGCCCTGGATTTATACCTCCGCAGAGCGCGGCGATCGCTTATCGGCGGGGCGTTTTCGAGACGGTCGGCTTGTTCGACGAACATTTCGATGCCTGCGAGGATGTCGAGTTCAACCATCGGGTCGCACGGGCCGGCATGACCTGCTGGTTCGCGCCTGAAGCGCGCGTCCATTACCGGCCGCGCGCCTCGCTGTCGGGGCTGTTCAAGCAAATGGCGCGGTATGGCCGAGGTCGAGTTCGGCTACTCCGCAAACATCCCGATACGTTCTCGTTGCCTGGGTTCTTGCCGGCGGCGTTTCTGGCCGGGGTAGTCCTCGGCCCTCTCTTCGCGTGGTGGAGCGCGGCTGCGGCACTGCTGTATGTCGGGGTTCTCGGCGTCTATGCCACGGTGGTTCTCCTCGCCAGTCTCGCACTCTGCATCCGCGAGCGCGACGGGAAGGTCTTGCCCTGGTTGCCCCTGGTGTTCCCGACCATTCACGCCGGTGCCGCCATCGGAGTCTGGTCGGAAGTCCTATTGGGCTGCCAAAGCCCTCCCGAAGAAGAAATCATTCCGCTCGTGCAACCGAAACGTCGTGCGGCCTAGATATAAGGAGTCCGCGGATGATAAAGAATCAGCGACTCCCGTGGGAGACAAAGCCCAGCGCGACGGATACTCCGCGCCCGTTGCTGAACGCGCTGACGATCGATGTGGAAGATTACTATCACGTCTCCGGATTCGATCGTTGCGTCTCGCGCTCGCAATGGGAGATGCTGCCGCCGCGCGTCGGCGATAGCACGCACCGCCTTCTCGACCTTTTGGCCGAGGCGGGAGTGCGCGGAACTTTTTTCATTCTGGGCTGGGTGGCCGAGCGGCAGCCTTCGCTCGTCCGCGCCATTCGCGCAGCGGGCCATGAGGTCGGCTGCCACAGCTATGCCCATCGCTTGATCTACGAACAATCGCCCAAGCAATTCCGCGTCGATCTACGACTGGCGCGGTTGGTTCTGGAAGACATTCTGGGCGAGAGTGTTTGCTCGTATCGAGCGCCCAGTTTCTCGATTACCAAGCATTCGGAGTGGGCGCTCGACGTACTTTTGGAAGAAGGCTTTCTTTTCGATTCCAGCATTTATCCGACGCACCACGACCGCTACGGCATGGCCGACGCTCCGCTCTATCCGCATCGCATCGAAAGAGCGGGGGGGTGTCTCTGGGAGTTTCCGCCTCCCGTTTGGCGTTTGATGCGCTATCCTCTGCCCGTCGGTGGCGGCGGATATTTCCGACTCTACCCCTACGGGATGACGCGCCGTGGACTGCGAGCCATCAACGCGGCAAACCGCCCCTTTGCCGTCTACTTGCACCCTTGGGAGTTCGATCCGGAGCAGCCGCGCCTCCGCCCCGGGGCATTGCGTGCCTTTCGCCATTACGTTGGATTGCGAAAAACGGAGACGCGCCTGATTCGATTGTTGAGAGATTTTCGCTTCGCCACGATGTCCGAAGCGCTGGGCGAATGGCTGACCTCTACCGAAGCACTGCAACGAGCGGCCTAAAGCCGTGCGACCGAGATCCAGGTGAAACTCATGCGCGATACGTTCTCGACAGCGGCACTTTCCTCTTCCTCCTCTCGTCCAGCCTCCGCGTTGCGCGTGGTGATGGTCGATGAAGAGTTGCCCTATCCCCCCACCTCGGGCAAGCGCATCCGCACGCTCAACTTGACGCTCCATCTGGCGCAGCGCCACCGCCTCACTTATGTCTGTCATCGCAACGCAAACGCCGAGGAGGCCGAGCAAGCGGCGCGATTCTTCGCGGATCGCGGCGTGGAAACCGTTGTCGTCGATCGCGCCGTTCCGGCGAAGTCTGGGCTTGGCTTCTATCTTCGCCTCGGAGCAAATCTGCTCTCGCCTCTGCCCTATTCGGTCGCCACGCACAACAGCAGAGCGTTGCGTCGAGCCTTAACCGACATCGCCCGTCGGCGGCGCGTGGACGTATGGCACTGCGAATGGACTCCCTATGCCGAGTCGCTCCGGGGCATCGCGGACAAGCATCGGGTGGTCGTGGCCCACAACGTCGAGTCGGTTATCTGGCAGCGCTATTACGAGACCGAGACCAATCCACTCCGCCGTTGGTACATCGGGAGGCAATGGCACAAATTTAAGAATTTTGAGAGACGAATACTCGGTGACGTCGAGCGCACCGTCGCCGTCAGTGCCACGGACGCCCAACGGCTGCGCGAAGATTTCGGCGCTGGGCGAGTGGACATCGTCGAAAACGGCGTCGATACTCAGTATTTTCAGCCGCAGGCCCGCCGGCGCACGGCGCATCGCTTGCTCTTTCTCGGCAGTCTCGATTGGCGGCCGAATCTCGATGGCGTATCGCTGCTGCTCGAGCGCGTGTTTCCCGCCGTCCGCGCGGTCGAGCCGCGAACTCGATTGTGCTTGGTCGGCCGCAATCCTGCCGAATCCCTGCGCCTTCGCGTTGCCAACATGCCCGGCGTCGAGCTGCACGCCAACGTGCCGGACGTGAGACCCTACCTTGCCGATTGCGGCCTACTCGTCGTTCCCTTGCGCATCGGTGGCGGCTCGCGGCTCAAGATTCTCGAAGCGCTGGCCAGCGGAACACCGGTCGTCTCGACGCGCGTCGGAGTCGAAGGGTTGCGCTTGGAAGAGGGGCAAGACCTTACGGTAGTGGACGACATAGACGATCTTACAAATGCTATTGTGTCCGCCGTTCGCCATCCGGAGATCGTCCACGCGCAAGCCGAGAGAGGTCGGGAGAAAGTCCTCGAACAGTACGACTGGGAGCCGTTGGCCGAGCGAATGGAGGACGTGTGGCGACAGTGTGCGGCGGAAGGGAAGATTCGCCGAAGGTAATTCGGACTTACCGAACGGACGAAGGCAGCGGAGTATCGGGATTTGTACCCGATTTACGGAGGAGAGAAGAGCCGATGATTATCGTTCACCTGACCGCATCGACCTTTCACGGCGGTCCCGAACGGCAGATGTTGGGGTTGGCCCACCATCTGCCTCAGACGCATCAAAGTGTATTCCTGTCATTTGCCGAGGGGGGGCGGTGTCGATCCTTTTTGAGTACGGCAAGGCATCACGGCTTTGAGGCTGTGGCCCTGAAATACGATACTCCGCGCTTGTGGTCGGCGGCGCGCGAGATCGCGGGACATCTCGAACGGGTCGGTGCGGACGTTCTGTGTTGCCACGGATATAAGGCCAATCTTCTCGGTCGTTTGGCGGCGCGGCGGCAAAAGCTACCCGTCGTCGCCGTGGCGCGCGGCTGGACCGGAGAGAGCTTCAAGGTCCGACTGTACGAGAAGCTCGACCGCTTTCATTTGCGCTGGATGGATCGGGTTGTCTGCGTGTCGGAGGCTCAGGCGGCGCGGGTTCGGCGAACCGGCGTGCCATCCGACCGCGTCCGCGTGATCTACAACGCCATCGATCCGGAGCGATTTCACGAGCCGGATACTCGTTATCGCGCCAAGTTGTTGCGCTACTTCCGGCAGCCGCGCACTCAAATCGTTGGGGCGGCGGGACGGCTGAGTCCCGAGAAGGGCTTTGAAGTCTTCGTGGCGGCTGCGGAGCGCGTACTGCGCGAACAACCTTCCGTCGGCTTCGTTCTGTTCGGGGAAGGCCCCGAACGCGCGCGTTTGCAAAAGCAAATCAACGCGGCCGGCATGGGACAGAATTTCCTGTTGGCCGGCTTTCGAGCCGATCTCGACCGCTTCGTGCCGTACTTCGATTTGCTCGTGCTGCCGTCTTACACCGAGGGCATGCCCAATGTCGTTCTCGAAGCGTTCGGGGCCGGCGTGCCGGTGGTGGGCACTTCCGTGGGAGGAACGCCGGAGATCATTGAAGACGGGGTAAGTGGCTTTATCGTACCGCCCGGTGACGCCGAGACGATGGCCGATCGCATCCTCGCCGCGCTCGAAAACCCAGACGAGCTGCCGGAGATGGGACGGCGTGGGCGGTTGTGCGTGCAAGAGAAATTTGGCTTCATCACGCAAGCGGAGTTGTACCGCGAAGCGTTCGCGGAGCTTTGTCCCCACGTCGACGAGGGAGAGGATCGACCGTCTCCGGCGACGGACGCCCCAGCCTCGAACTCAGACAACGTGAAGTTCTCGCAAGACGACGATCTTATGACGGTGGATTCGTTATGCAATCGATGACCGTGCCTTCGGCGCTTGGTGTCTCTCGAAGGATGGAGCCGTCAACTCGGTATTCGTACCGGACGGACGATCCGCGACCCCCGCTGCGCATATGCTTTGTGATCGACGAATTGGCGGCGGCGGGTACCGAGTCTCAACTGTTGGCGCTCATCGAGGCTCTGGATCGCAGGCGCATCCGGCCCTACTTGTGTCTGCTTCGCGGTGACAATCCGCTGTCACAAACTTTAGAGCCGGATCGGTGTCCAATCCTTCGTTTGGGAGTCGGGGCGCTGCGCCATCCACACACTCTGGTGCAAGCGTATCGATTCGTCCGTTGGCTGCGACGCGAGCGCATCGACGTGGTACAGGCCTACTTCGCCGACAGCAGTTATTTCAGCATTCCCCTCGCCAAATTGGCTGGAGTGCGGCATCGACTGCGAACGCGCAACAATTTGGGACATTGGCTGACCCCGCTCCATCGTCGGCTCGGTCGAATGCTGAACGCCTTGACCACCGGCACCATTGCGAACTGCGAGGCGGCGAAGCGGGCGTTGGTGGAAGCCGAGCGACCGAGGCCAGAGACGGTGTTGGTGCTAGAAAACGGCGTCGATCTCGAGCGATTTCACGATCTTTCGCCGTTGTCCCCCGAACCGCCAGACGGTGGTGTCTTCCGGGTCGGCATTGTGGCCAATTTGCGACCCGTAAAGGGGTTAGATTTATTCGTTGAGGCGGCGGCAAGGCTTCGCGTCCAGCATCCGCGAACCACGTTCTTCGTTGCGGGGCAAGGCGAATTGCAACCGCAACTGGAGCGGCAAGCGGCGACTCTGGGACTGAACGACCAATTTCACTTGCTGGGCGGCATATCCGACGTGCCATCGTTCTTGGGCGATCTCGATGTGGCCGTCCTCTGTTCTCACGCCGAGGGCATGTCCAACGCGCTGCTCGAATACATGGCCGCCGGACGCGCCATCGTGTCCACTCGCGTCGGAGCCGCCGCCGATTTGATCGAAGACAGCGTTCATGGGCTGTTGGTTCCGCCGGGCGACGCCGGGCGACTGTCCGAGGCGATCGGGCGACTGCTGAGCGATCGCGGGTTGGCTTGTCGTCTGGGCGCGGCGGCGCGGTAT
The DNA here is from genome assembly GCA_021781415.1 of Planctomycetota bacterium. Classification (GTDB taxonomy): domain Bacteria; phylum Planctomycetota; class Planctomycetia; order Gemmatales; family Gemmataceae; genus JAJPHU01. The sequence goes on along the minus strand of JAJXWW010000052.1, from coordinate 43,049 downwards.
CGCGCCGCGAATCGCTTTAGCCGCGAGGCGATGGTGCAACGCTTCACCGACTTTTACGAAAGGATGTTGCATGTCAATCGTATTGACCGACATTCCCGGTAAGCCCGGTCGATTTTGGGGCGACAATACCACCTTCGTCGGTCCTAATAAACCGCCGACTTGGCTCCTGCGCAGCCTCGGAAATCGTTGGGCCTACAATCTGACCGGCTTGCTCGCCGGCTTGCGCTTGTTCGCGCGGCGAAGCCGATGCCACGGCGTTGTCACCGACGGCGGATCGAGCGGCATGCTCTTCGCTTGGCTGCAAACGCTCTGTCCGTGGGGGCGCAAGCCGCACGTGCTGATCGACTGTCTGTGGGAGATGCCCACTTCGCCCTGGAAGGCATGGTTCAAGCAGCTTCGCCTGCGTATGGCGGCGCGCTCGGCGCGCCGCTTCGTCGTCTGGGCCAGCCACGAGGCCGTCGATTTCCCGCGCGCTTTCGGTCTCCCGCCGGATCAATTCGAGTATGTGCCCTTCCATCATACGCTGCACGATTACACCTACGACGCGCGCGACGCGGGCTACTTGTTCGCCGGCGGCAACTCCGACCGCGATTATCGCACTTTGGTCGAAGCCGTCCGAGAAGTCGATGTCCCCGTCTGGATCGCCTCGACGCGACGCGACCTGTTCTCCGGCGTCGATTTGCCTGCGAACGTCCGCGTGGAAGCCACGACGCCCGAAGGGTTTCGGCAAGCGATGGCGGGAGCGAAGCTGATCGTCGTGCCGATGGTTCCCGGAACGCTGCGTTCGGGCGGTCAACAGACGTGTCTGAATGCCATGTTGCTCGGCAAGCCGACGATCGCCGTCGGTCAACGTTGGGCCAGCGACTTTATCGAGGACGGCGTCGACGGACTTATTGTCGATTATGCCGATCCGCAAAGTCTTTGTCGTGCCATTCGTTGGGTTTTGGAGAATCCCGAAGCGGCGCGGCGGATGGGCGAGCGCGCCCGCCAGCGCGCCGCATGGTTTACAACGGAGCGGTGCATGCGCGCCGTCCGCGACCTCGCGGTCGAAGAGTCTTCTTCGACCGTTCCTTCGCAATCTCGCCTGGAGTCCGTAACCGATGCCTGTACGTCCGGCTCTCTCTCCCGATGCGCTGCCCGTTGCGGCCAGTGAAGCCATGCGCCGCTGGGCTGCCGCCGAAGATCCTCCTCGCGTCCTACTGGCGGCGCGCTGGCCGATCCGAGGAGTGCGCGCGCACCTTCTCGCCAACGATTTGGCTCTGCGTTCCGCCGGCTTCCGCTTCACGTTCGTCGGTCCCAACGACGAATTGTCGCGGTCGCTGTGCGAGGGATGTGAGGAAGGCGACGGCTTGAACTTCGTGGGCGCGCCGGTTGAAAACGGCCGCTGCCGATTGTGGCCGGTCTTGCGGCGACTGCTCCGCGAGGGTCGTCATGCGCTGATCCATTCGCACGGATTGACGGCGACGGCCCACGCTTCTCTCGCCAATCTGGGGATCGGCTTGCCTCACGTCGTCACTCTGCACGAGCCGCTGCGGCCCCATCAGTTTCCCGGTTGGCTGGGAGGCATGAAACGATGGACCCTTTCCCGATCCCTGGCACGAGCCGATGCCATCGTCTTGGCGAGTCGCGCCGAGAGGGCGAATCTCCTCGAACACGTTCCCTCACTGCGGAATCGCGTCGAGCGCGTCCTCGTTTGCATTGAAAGCGGCGACACGGATCGCTTGGCCGCCCTGTTGGCGGCGTTCGTCTCGCCGAGTCGTTCCACCGCGCCTTCGGAGCCGATCGCGGCTTAACCGCTCTTTGAGGATGCCTCCATGATTTGGCTGCTCGGTGGATATATGTGGCTGTACGTGCATCGCCCCTTCGAGGTTTGGCCGGCGCTCGGGGACATGCAGATCGAGCGCATTTACATGATCGCCATGCTAATCGTCTGGCTGGTCTCGCCGAAGTGCTGGAACGCCAATCCCATTCACTACTTCACGGCTCTGTTTTCCGCGACGCTCTTCGTGTCCTGGCTGGCCAGCCCCTACATGGACAAGAAAATCTGCGCCGGCACGGTCGAAGACTTCTTCAAGGTTATCGTCTTCTACCTGTTAGTTTTAACTTCGGTGCGCGACGAACGGAGCCTATGGTGGATGATCGTCATGTTCGTCGGTTCGGTTGGCTTGTACATGGCCCATTCGTTTCTGGAATTCTTGAACGGCCGCTACGAGTATCGCATGGGCATCGTGCGCATGAACGGCATCGACTCGTCGTTCGGCGATCCCAACGCCTTCGCCTCCACCTTGCTGTACACGGTTCCGTTGGCCCTGACGCTGTGGATGGCAAAACCTCCGAAGCTCTTGAAGACATTGCTGGTGCTTCATCTGGCCGGGGTGTGCATGTGCATCTCGCTAACGGGATCGCGGACGGGGTTCATCGGCCTGTGTCTGTGCGGATCTCTGACGTTGCTCGTGTCGGTGCGTCGGAAGTTGTTGGTTGTCGTTCTAGGTGGAATTGGTGGGGCGGCGGCCTTCGCGGTGGCCACCGTGGCGTTGCCGGAATCGCTGCAAAATCGCTATCTCACCATCGTCGATTCCAGCTATGGGCCGAAAAACGCCAATCAGTCGGCAAACAGCCGACTCGACGGTTTGCTCGATGGCATTCGCGCGTGGCAGAACAGTCTATTGATCGGCAACGGCCCGCGCTCGTTCGATTATGCCACCGGACGCATGATGGGTTCTCACAATCTTTACGGACAGACCTTGTGCGAAATGGGCCTGTTGGGCGCGCTCTATCTGATCGGGTATACGGTCTGTTTCGCACTCAGTTGCCGTACCATTCGTGCTTATTATCGGACGCACCCCGACGAGCCGCGCGATTTTCTATTCTATCTGTCGCGCAATCTAGGCATTTTGCTCGTGTTACTTCTGGTTTTAGGGTGGTCCGGCCACACCCTATACCGTTACAACTGGCGTTGGTTTGCCGCCTTCCTGGCCGTCGCCGTTTGTTGCGTTCGACGGCGCGAACGCGAGGACCGAGCGGGCGGAGCGAAGCGAATGCTGCCCTATTTCGTTCGACGGACGGGAACCACCCAGCAACTCGTGTTGGACCAATGAGCTATTGAAGGGGCCATGGCGGATGATAAGCAGTCGTTCGTTTCTCAAACACGCGGCAATCTATGGACTGGCCGGTATGCTGGTGCAGGCGGGCGGGTTCGTGCTGCTACCCTTATACACGAGCTGTCTGTCTCCCTCCGATTACGGCGTGCTGGAGATTCTCGGCCGTATGGCGGACACCGTGGGTACGATTTTGATGTTCGGCGGATTTCGTCAGGCACTCTTGACGTTCTATCAGCAGAGCAAGTGCGAGAGCGAGCGCCGACAAGTGGTCGCCACGACGATGAGCCTGTTCGGCACGACGATCCTTCTCGGCGGGGGGGTGGTAATGGTCTTTGCGGAGCCGCTCAGCCAACTCCTCAATCACTTCACCCACGCGGAAGACGGACGCATTGGTCCTCAACTATTCCGTCTGGCTCTGTTGGCGATTTTGCTCGAACCGCTCAGCCAAGTGCCGTTGACGTTGTTGCAAGCCCGCGTCGAATCCGTCCGCTTCGTGACGATTACGATTAGCCAATTTCTACTCCGTATTGTCCTTTGTGTGTTGTTCGTCAAGTATCTGCGCGGGGGGGTGGCGGGGGCGCTGGGATCGTCGGCGTTCGTGGCCGCATTGTTCGGACTCGGCTTGTGCGGGCGCGAGACGCTGCGTTCGCCGGGCTTGCCGACGCTCCACCATCTGCGCGGCCTACTTCGTTTTGCACTGCCGTTAGTTCCCGGCGGTCTTTGCTTTTTCATGCTCCATCACGGCGATCGCTTCTTCTTGCTGCGCTGTCGCGACCTCCACGAGGTCGGTACCTATGCCTTGGGGTATAAATTGGCGCTTGGCGTCGTCATGTTTTCCGTATCGCCGTTGTACATGGTGTGGAGCAGTCAGATGTACCGGGTGGCCGAGCGGGACGACGCGGCCGAAGTGTTCGGAGCTGCCAACACGCGCATCTTGACGGCGTATGTCTTCGTGGCTTTGGCTCTGGCGCTGTTTCAAGACGAGATCGTCTTGATGTTGGGCGGCGCGCCCTATTCGGATGCCGCGGCAGTCGTGGCTCCCGTGTTGCTGGCCTACTTTTTCCAATCGGCCTCCTCGCTCATGGACGCGGGCTTGTACGTGCGGCATCGAACGGGGCTGAAGTTGGGCATCACGCTGGCAACCACGACCGTCATGCTGTCCATGTATGCCCTCCTCATCCCCCGATACGGTGGGATGGGAGCGGCCCTGGCCACGATGATCGGCTTCATTTTTCTCGCCGTCTCCACTTGGGCCGTCTCTCGAAGTGTCTTTCCCGTTCGCCACGAATGGAGACGGTTAACGGGATTGTTGGGAGTGGCTATCGGTTTGTGGTCGCTCTCGCGGTTCCTACCCCAGACAACGTGGGTTTGGCCGATCAAGGCAGGCATGTGGCTAACGTGTCCCATCGTCCTTTGGGCAGCGGGGTTTATGTCGCGCCGCGAGACGGAACTCGTTCGCGCTCTTACCGAGGCGATCGTGCAGTGGTTCGACCGCGTGGCGTGGTCGCGGGGATATCGAGTCTCCACCTTGGCCGCGACAGCCCTGCCCAACGATCGCGGGAATAACCGGACTCAACCCGATTCGTTTGGTCGAGTCGCCCTAAACAAGTAGAAGTATCTTCCGAGTTTCATCGGGATCGCAGGAGGTGATCGACGTGAAAATCAGCTATTTGGGCGGCATTTTTGAGCGCAATCTTCTGGATCGACGGGCATCCGTCGGCGTCGGACTCATCGACGAGGACTGGGGCTGGATGGGAGAGGACGCCGAGTTATTTCTTCACGCAACGGGTCCGTGTTGTCGTTTATTCACTTGGGACTCGTTGGCTTTGCTCATCCGAGGGTACGCGCGTCCGAGCGATTCGCGGGATGCGCTCGATCTCGAGCGCGTGGCCGAGGAGATTCGCTGTCACTATCTGGAACGTGGCGAACTGTCCATCGAGTGGTTGGACGGCAGTTTTACACTCGCGCTGTTGGATGGACAGGCGCGTAGGACGTTGCTGTATCGCAATCTTTTCGGATCGGGTTTTACCTATTATCGCCCCTCGCGGGACGGCTTGCTCTTCGGCAGCAATCTCGCGGACTTGGTAGATGCGGCTCCCACGACGCCGCGCTCGAATCGTGACGTATTGCCCGCATTTTTCCTCTATCGCTGCGTGCCGGGGCGCGAGACGTTGTTCGACGGATTCTATCGTCTGCTCCCCGGCGAGCAAGTTTGCTGGGATGCGCGCGGCTTCACGCGCGAACAACGGCAGACGTTCGCCGATCTGCGCGGCACACCCGTTTCACCGAGCGAATCCGTCGATCTGCTCGACGAGACGATGGAGCGCGTTCTCCAGGATTGCGCTCAATTGCGTCCGGGAACCGCCAATCTGCTCTCCGGCGGAGTCGATAGCTCATTCTTGCAGGCCATCTGGAACCGCGTGACGCCGGGCGACGACTTGCCGCCAAGCTTCTCCATCGACGTGGATCATCCGCACACTTGGGGCGACACCGATTATGCCATGACGGCCAGCCGCGCCTTGGGCAGCCGTCACACTCTGGTGTCCGCCAACGATCCCTATGCCGATTATTTGTTCGATGCGCTGATCTCGACTGCGGAGCCGCCCAATCACGTTCAAAGCGCTTACTTCGGGCATCTGGCCAGGAGCATGGTCGAGTGCGGAACCACCAGCGGTTTGTGCGGCGAAGGTGCCGACAGCTTGTTCGGTTTGGGTTTGGCCGACGAACTACACAACGCCGAGATGATGCGGCGATTCGTTCCTTCTTCGTGGTTGCGGAGGGGCGGCGCGCTCGTCGCCGAGTTCTGTGGTCGGCGGCATCTGGCCTCGGCGCTCCGCTTGGCGAACCACACGAACGACTGGAACTATCTCTTGCATCCAGTCAATCGCGTGGCGGCGTTCACCGATTGGGAGGCGGTCGAAGCCTGTTTCGGCGCGCGAGCGGCGGCGCGGGCCTCGTCGGATCGACGATCGTTACTCGATTGGTACGATGTGCCCGAAAGCCCTCAAGAACGGCTCCATGCCACCGGCTTCCTCGGCGAGGCGATGGATAGCGCTTCCTTGTGGACCACGCTTTTTAATAGCTCAGGTGCCGATCTTCTTTGTCCATTTCTCGATTCGCGGATCGCTCGCTTGGCCCTCAATCTCGCGCCGGAGGCTCGCTACCACTACCGAAAACCAAAAGACGTACTGAAGCGCGCCCTGTCGCGCCTAGCCCCCGCCGAGCTGGCGAAGCGCTCGAAACTCGGCTTCGGCCAGCCGATTTTCGAGTGGCTCGCACCGGGAGGCTGCCTGCGCCCTCTCGTCGAGCGGATTGCCCCCCACGAATTCGTCGATGCCGAGACGCTGGCGCGCCTGCGGCGAAAGCCGACGTGGTTTCTCTACAGCCTGCTCGTCTACGACCTGTGGCACAAGCTGTTCATCGAGCGTTCGCTGCCGCGACCGTCGACCCTATCGACAGGTTCGCGCCAAGAAGCGGCGGCGGCGAACTGAGAGCCAGACGCTTCCGGTTGGTGGTAAACGAGGATTCGTTGCGAGGAGAGAACGACCGTGACTTTCTACCCAAAATTGGTCCGCGATGTATTCTACCCGCTTTCTCTGTGGCGTGGCGGGGAACTCGAACAGCTGCGATGCCTGCGCGAATACGAGCGCACCCAATTCTTATCGCCGGATAGCATACGCGATCTCCAATGGAGTCGATTGCGCGATTTGCTCGACCGCGCCTACGCTCGATGCCCATTCTACCGCGAGCGCTTCGACCGCGCCGGTTTGACGCCGCACGATCTGCGCGGACTCGACGACTTGCGCGCTTTGCCGATCTTGGAAAAGCGCGACATTCAAGAGCGTGGCGAAGACATGGTGGCACGGGATTGGCCGCGCGGCGATTTAATCCCCAATCAGACCGGCGGATCGACGGGCACGCCGATCTCGTTCTATTTGAGCAAGGCGCGCAAATGCTCGCGGGCGGCGGCCACCCTGCGCCACAATCGCTGGGCCGGTTGGCGCGTCGGCGACCGCGCCGCCGTCCTCTGGGGCGCGCCGCGGGATCGCCCGGCCAACACCTGGCGATCCCGGCTGCGCGGCGCGCTCTTGCGCGAACCGATGTGGCTCGACACCGGCCACCTCACGGAAGCGAGTCTCGCCGAGTTCCATACGAACCTGCTCCGCTATCGACCGCGCATCCTCCAGGCGTACGCCCGCGCGGCGGTGTTGTTCGCGCGCTATTTGCAGGCGGTCAACGCGACGCCGCATCGCCCTCATGCCATCGTCACCTCGGCGGAAGTGTTGGAAGAGGAGGACCGTCGTTTGCTCGAAGACGTATTCGGCTGTCCCGTCTACAATCGCTACGGTTGCCGCGAGGTAAGCGTCATCGCCAGCGAATGTTCGGCTCATTGCGGGCTTCACGTCATGGCGGAAGGCTTGTACGTTGAAATCGAAACGCCCAATGGACCCGCCGCGCCCGGCGAGATGGGTTCGATTCTCGTCACCGATCTTCTCAATCATGCCATGCCGTTGATTCGCTATCGGATCGGCGATCTAGGTGCATGGGCGAACGGCGCATGTCCGTGTGGGCGCGGCTTGCCTCGCCTCAAATCGGTTTCGGGACGGGTTACAGACTTTCTTGTCGGCGACGATGGACGGCTGGTGTCCGGCGTCTTCTTAGCCACCTATGTGATCGCCCAACGTCCGAGTTTGGGACAGGTGCAGATTTTGCAACGGCAGCGCGGCGCGCTGACGTACCGCATCAAGCCCGGACGCAATTTTAATCCAGTGGAGGATCTCGAATATCTTCAAAATGCGACGCGCCGCCACCTCGGCGAGGCAACGTCGATAGACAGCGAAGTCGTGAACGAACTGCCAGCCGAACCGTCCGGAAAGTTCTTGTTTAGCCGATCGACCGTGACCCCCGAGCATCTCTGCCATTCGAGATAACGGCGGTCGTCGCCGCGCAATCGCTTGCGACGATCGCCGTCTCGAAATGTTCTGACCGGGGACTACTTGTGACCCGCGTTGGCGATGCCGACGACGCCTCCGGCGACGCGGGGGCCGGCGTTGCCTGCCGGATCGCTCTTTTCGTCGTCAGGGCCGCCGTGAATGATAACGGCGCGTCCGACGATGGAATGCGATCCGCTCAGCGCGATTAGCTTGTCGGTCATATGAAAAGTGGCCTTACCGCTCTCGTCGGCCGTGATGTTGCCGAGATCGCCCACATGACGCTCTTCACTGTGGGGGCCACCGTGTTTCTTCTTTTCGGGATTGAAATGTCCGCCGTGGCACTTGGGATCGGCGGAGGAGCAATCGCCGAATTCGTGGATGTGAAAGCCGTGTTTGCCGGGGGTCAGTCCCGTGATCTCGCCGCGAATGACAACGCCCTCTTCCGTCGCCATGAAACGGACGACGCCTTTGACATGGCTCTCGCCGAAGCCGTGGATAACGGCGACGGCATTCTTGGGACCGGGACGAGGTACCTTGGGACCGGGGCGAGGTACCTCGCCCTCTCCCTTCGCGCCAAGCAGCACCACCGGGGCCGCCAACATCAGCAGTGCGATGACGAGTTTCTTCATAAAGACTCCCTTTCTTAGTAGACCAACGGGGGGAACGGGGCATCGTGCCGTCATGCTACGAGATTGATTCGTGAGGTGCAAATAAATCTTCACCCGTCGATACGGCTGCTTGGCGCGGATTTAGGCGGGGGGATGAATGCTCGAAGAGGAGGAGGAAGTGCTACCGGGATATAGATCGCTATTGGGCATCAGTTCCAGTTGATCGGGCAGGATGTAGGACCGTTCGCGCGGGGCGGGGGGTTGGGACGGTTCGACGGACGGCTGCGCCGGTTCATCGAGCGGCACGGGTTCGTCGCTTGCCTCAAGCAGTTCGTCTTCCTTGCTGACTGGGGGCGAAGGTAAATGGGCTGGTGGTTTGCGAGCCGGAGAAGCCGGCACGGGGGCAGGCAACTCGGCAGCGACATCCCAAGACAAGCGATAGCGATTATTCCCGATCGTCAACTCGTCGCCTTCGTTCAAACGCCCTTCGTTGACTCGAACGCCATTGACTCGGATGCCGTTGGTGCTGTTCAAATCGCGGACCACGAGATAGTCACTGACTTGTGCGATACAGCAGTGACGGCGAGAAATCTTCCGCGAATCAATCTGTATGTCGCACTCCGGATGCCGACCAATCAGGAGAATCGGCTTATCCAGCAAGATGCTGACGTTGCTGTCCAGGGCCATGAGACGCGCGGGCATGGTTCTAACACCAACGAAGCCTACCGATCATAAATCATTCTCTTAACTTATAATATACCACCGAAAGGCGAAGAATCCCATCCGTTTCGCGCAACGGAGCAGTTCGATTTCGCCTTAAACGACGGATTGAGCGGGGCGAAGCCGATAGGCTGGCGCGTTGAGTCTCCCGTCGACATCTCGAACGCGACTCTTGGCGGGATGCCAATGCCCGAGGAGAAACCTTCGATGGCGGCATCGACCGCAATCGTCGCACCTTCCCGATTCGTTCCGGCCTCGTAGGGTAGCATCACCATGAACACGCCGACGCGCCTTTTTCTCACTGTCTGCACGGTCGCGGCCATTGCCGCCGAACCCTCCGCGCGGCTGCCGCAAGGAAAGCCTTCGGAGGTCGGGCTCCGCGCCGACACGCTCGACCGCATCGACGCCGCCGTCAACGCGGAGATCGAGAAGGGTCAACTGCCAGGCGCGGTCGTCCTGGTTGCGCGCCGGGGTAAAATCGTATTTCGTAGGGCGTATGGACTTCGCGCCAGGCAACCGGCGGAAGAGCGCATGACCGTCGATACGCTGTTCGATCTTGCCTCGTTGACCAAACCGATTGCCACGGCCGCTTCGATAGCCCTTCTGTTGGAAGAAAAAAAGCTCCGATTGATGGATAAAATCGAGAGTCATTGGCCGGAGTTTGGCAAGGAAGGCAAGGCGTCGATTACCCTCGAACAACTGCTGTTGCATACCGGCGGACTGATCGCCGACAATCCGCTGGAGGATTATCGAGACGGACGCCAGAAAGCGCTGGAGCGCATCTGCCTACTAAAGCCGCTGGCCGATCCAGGGAAGCAATTCAAATACTCGGATGTCGGTTACATCGTTCTGGGCGAGTTGGTCGAACGTGTCGGGGGGGAGACGCTCGATGGCTTCGCTCGCAAGCGTCTCTTTGAACCACTCGGTCTGCGCGAGACGGGTTTTCGCCCAAATCAAGACTTAGCCAAGCGTGCCGCCCCCACCGAGAAGCGCGGGGACGTTTGGCTACGCGGCGAGGTCCACGATCCGCGCGCGCATCTCCTCGGAGGCGTTGCCGGCCACGCGGGATTGTTCTCGACTGCCGACGATCTCGCCGTCTTCGCGCAGATGCTGCTCAACGGCGGCACTTATCACGGTCGGCGCATCCTCAAGGAGCAAACCGTTCGGCTGATAACCGCGCCGCGCCGCGTGCCTCAAGGACAACGCACACTGGGTTGGGACGCGCGAACGGTTTTCTCCTCGAATCGAGGCGAGGGGTTCTCGGAGAAGAGCTTCGGCCATACCGGATTTACCGGCACCTCGATTTGGATCGACCCAGAGCGGCAGACGACGGTAATTTTTCTCAGCAATCGGGTCCATCCCAACGGCCAGGGACAGATCAATCGGCTGCGAGGCCGCGTTGCCTCGTTGGTCGCCGCGAGCATCGAGAAGACCTCGGAATAATGGACATAAAAGGATAGCGAAGGAGGACAATCATGCAGTTGTGCAAAGTGCGGAGAGCGACGGGCGAGCCGACGGTTGGACTGCTACACCACGGTTCGGTGCGCCTCTTGAGGACGGGAGATTCGCGGACGCTGAGCGACTTCCTCCATGCCGACGATCCTACTTCGCTCGCTGTCGCTGCTTTCGAGACCGGTGACACCGGTATGTCATTCGATTCCGCGCGCTTGCTGCCTCCGTTAGACGAACAAGAGGTATGGGCGGCGGGGGTGACGTACAAGCGCAGCCGCGAAGCGCGCGAACGCGAATCGGCTGGCGCGGCTCGCTTCTACGATCTGGTCTACAACGCCGAGCGCCCCGAACTTTTCTTCAAAGCAACGCCTCGCCGCGTCGTGGGACCAGGCGATGCCGTGCGCATCCGAAGCGATGGCCGATGGAACGTACCCGAACCGGAGTTGGCGTTGATCGTTTCGCCGACGCTGAAGATTGTCGGCTATACCATCGGCAACGACATGAGTTCGCGCGACATCGAAGGTGAAAATCCGTTGTACCTGCCCCAAGCGAAGGTTTACACGGGTTCGTGTTCGTTGGGGCCGGTCGTCACCCTGGCCGGGGCACTCCCTCCGGCGGCGCAAGTCTCGATCCGTTTGCTCATCGCGCGAGACGGCGTCACGGCATTCGAAGGATCGACCGATCTGTCCGCGATGAAACGCTCGTTCGAGGATCTCGTTTCCTGGCTGGGGCGCGAGAACGATTTCCCCAACGGCGTGGTATTGCTGACCGGCACGGGCATTGTGCCTCCCGACGATTTCACGCTCCAAAAGGGCGATGAAATCGTCATCTCCATAACGGGCATTGGAAGCTTGCGCAATCGCGTGGGATGAATTGCAGAAGGGCTGTACCAAAAAAATAATCCGGCGCTTCCTTGCGGAAGCACCGGAAGACCAGACTTACTTACGGGTCCCGTCCATCCCTTCGGCAGCCTGGCAGCCTTATCCGTCCCCCCTCGGACGGTTAAGAGCCCATAGCTTTGAGTCCCCGTCTCGCGACGGGTTTGCCTTTTCGGGAACGGCCAAAAGCGCCGCTCACTCCTCTTATCGAGCGAGGCCGACTGAGCCATCGCCCCATCGACCACAACAGAAAGGTAGAGCGCTTTTATCGAATGTGCAAATGGAGTGGATCATTTTCCTGCCCGATCCGTCCGGTTCGGGGTCCACTACTCGGTGTACTCAGGGGACCAGAGCATCCAGCTACCGGGTTGTCCCCCAAACTCAGGGGGCAAGAGGTCGGCGGTGGGGAGTACAAGAATAAAAGACGCCTGCTCGGTGAATCGTGGCCGTTGGTCCCCGCAGCGTGTAGTCAAGAGCCGATTATCAATGAGCTGCCGACAATGCCTTCGGACGAAAAAATCTCGCTCATTTCGGGCGAATGGATGCGCAAGGGTAGGGTGGGTCGAGCGAAGCGAGACCCACCATGCTCGCTCGGTGGGTCTCATTCCCAGACCTAGCCTTATTTAGCCGCGAGTTGTTTCACGAAGTCATCGTGTTCGGGGGTGGCCAAGCCCTGTTGCAGCACTTCGCGGATGCGAGGGGCATCGAGCCGCAGCAGCGCGGCGGAATCGAGCCAGAGTCCGGGGAACCGTTCGGAGCGATAGATGCCGTCGCCACCGAGCGCGAGTTCCTCGAATGAGCCGTTGCGCGCGACGAACCAGAAGACCCGCTTCTGTCGCAGTGCGACGACGACGTACTCGCAGACGCCGGCTCGTTCGTAGTCCGATTTCTTCTTATGAAGATCGATGGACTCGCTGCTCGAGGCGATCTCCACGATCAATTCCGGCGCGCCTTCCAGGTACTCGTCTTCGTTCATGCGCATTTGCCCGCCCTTATCGGGAGCGACAATCAAATAGACATCGGGTTGCGGCTCGCTCTCCTCACCGAGAATCGCCGTCGTGTTATCGAAGGCTTCCGTACCGGGTGTGGCATCCCAGTATTCAACGATCCAATGCGCCAGGCGCATGTGCATCCGGCCATGACGCGGCTTTAATGGCGAGGCCATGTAGACGATCCCCCCAATTAACTCGGCGCGCGTGCCTTCCGGCATGGCTTCGTAGCGTTCGTGAAAGGTCTTCTGATCGAGACGATCGCCGTTTTCCAACGGGGGCAAAGGCGTCTCCTTGGCCCGCGCCGCCAAGCGCTCGCTTCTTGCTAGGGTACTCATGGGTTGCCTCCTTTGCGTCGAATAGTCGTGGCGCTCGCCCCGCCCCTACTTTGCCGCGAGTTGTTTCACGAAGTCGTCGTGTTCGGGGGTGGCCAAGCCCTGTTGCAGCACCTCGCGGATGCGAGGGGCATCGAGCCGGAGCAGCGTGGCGGAATCGAGCCAGAGTCCGGGGAACCGTTCGGAGCGATAGATGCCGTCGCCACCGAGCGCGAGTTCTTCAAAGGAGCCGTTGCGCGAAACGAACCAGAAGACGCGATTTTGTCGCAGCGCGACGACGACATACTCGCGGACGCCGGCTCGTTCGTAGTCGGATTTCTTCTTATGAAGATCGATGGATTCGCTGCTCGAGGCGATTTCTACGATCAATTCGGGGGCACCGACAATGTAGTCGTCCTCGTCGCGCGTCTGTCCTCCTTTGCCCGAAGCGATGAGCAAACACAGATCGGGTTGCGGCTCGCTGTCGTCGCCGAGTATGTTCGAGGTGTTATCGAAACCTACCGTTCCCGGTGTCGCTTCTTCGTAATCCCCGAGCCAACGAGTCGCTTGAAGGTGATGGCGTCCATGCCGCCGTTTCGTCGGAGAAGCCATGTAGACGATCCCTCCAATTAACTCGGCGCGCGTGCCTTCCGGCATGGCTTCGTAGCGTTCGTGAAAGGTCTTCTGATCGAGATGATCGCCGTTTTCCAACGGGGGCAAAGGCGTCTCCTTGGCCCGCGCCGCCAAGCGCTCGCTTCTTGCTAGGGTACTCATGAGTTGCCTCCCTTGCGTCGATAAACCGGCCTCGTTCTTCTCCCCACCCTATTGAGCGGTGCGTGCTGGTGTCTACCCGGCTTTTTTCGTGCTTTTGTCGATGTCGGCGGGTTTGTCTTTGTCCTTGGTGATGCCGAGGAGGGCGCGCCACGTTTCGCTGGAATCGCCGCCGTCCTTGCCAGTGAGGCCGCGCAGGGCGTAGCGCACGGCATCGCGCTGGGGGTACTCGCCGTTGGGCTTGGCGGCGATTTGCGTTACTTCCTCCGGTTTGAGGCGGCGGACGCGGGTTACCAAATCGAAGCGCTGTTCGTCGGGCCAGGGGGCGGCAGCTTTGACGGGTAGATTGACCGAAAAATCTTGACGGAGAAACGTGGTGTCGGCGCGAACGAAATTGCCGGCCTGTCCGGCATAGTACAAGCGAGGCAACGGCTGACCCGGTGTCGGAACCAATCCTCGAACCAGGCCGTCTTTGTCGTTGGCCGACGGCGCGTGGCACAGCAGACAGTTGCGCATGTGATTGAGACGCACCAACTCGCGCACGGTCCCCACCTTACCCTTCGCGTCCAAAATCGGCAACGAAGGATCTTTTCGATCGAGGAGATCGACGAGTCGAGGCACCGCCCCCTCCGGCTTGAGTTTTCGCAGGGCCAGCGCGGAGTGGTCGGCAACCGGCGGCCAAGGATACGTCAATCCCTGCATCAGCACCGGCAGGTATTGGCCGCTCGGACGCTTCGCCAATTCGGCCAAGGCGGCGTCGCGCACCTCCGGCGACAGATCGACCAGCGCTCGTTTGGCCAGCGCCGCCGATCCGCCCGCTCCTTTCACCTTGGCCAACTCGCGCACGAGAACCAGGCGCGTCGGTACATCTTCCACTTGCAACATCTGCAAAAGCGTGGGCAGCGCGCCGCGAAATGTCTCCACTCGGTTCTCATCGCACCACGATTTGAAGGCTTCCATTTTATCGTTGGCCGTGGCGTTTTCGATGACACCCCCACCGCCCACGCCCGCAGAGATCACCTTTCCCGTTCTGGGATCGACCACGCGACGGAAGCCGGGAGAGATCACGCGCGCCCCCGCCCCCGGTACCGAGACGAAGCCGAGATCGCGCAGATTCTTCGACAGCGTTTGCACGATGGAGGCCGTGGACAGGTCCATCAGCGCGGACGGACCCAATTGCAGGGGCAAGCCCTCCCTCGTTCCGGCCTTGAGCATCTCTCTACTCAAATGCACGTTGAAGGCGTACTCGACCGAGTTCACGGGGAATCTCCCTCCCCCTCCCGTCTGCGCCTTTGTCTCTTGATCGCGGAATGCCTCAACTTCCAGATCGCTAAACAGACGTAATTCCGGGACGGAGAGAAGACGGGTTCGTCCCTCCTCGTCTTCGGCTTGCACGCGCTTCTCAAAGGCGGCATCCAAGTCGGCGACGCTGGGTTTGGACGCCGGCGATGTTTTGTCCGGCTCGATCTTCGGTGGGGGAGTTTTGTCCGGCTCGATCTTGGGCGGCGGCGGCAAGGGGGAAGGGTCGTTCAACGGAGGGGGTGGAGTAGGGTCTGGCGGCGGCGGAGCGAATCCGCTGCCGAGAACGCGATGCGCCTCGGCTTCCTGAACGAGATGATCGCCGGTCGTCGAACGATCGTCCACAGGAGTCGGAGCGCGGAGGAGTTCGTTGTCAGGCAACGGTTCCTCTCGATTCTCAGCAACACTCTGAGTGTTCTGCTCTCGATCGTGCGAACGGGAAACCTTCACGAAGATCGTGACGGCGGTGAAGACGCACAGCAACAGGAAAGTCGTACCGACGAGGAACCATCCCAAACGAACCAATCGCTCGCCGCGAGAATGCGTATCGTTGTCGCTTGCACGAGGGGTGTGTGTTTCGGAATGGGATACGGCGGTTGTCTTCCGATGGGTGGGATGGCCGCCTTTGTGCGGCTGAGAAGCGTCCGAGGGTGAGCCGGGCATGGAGTTCTCCCGATGGGGATGAGGTATCGTCCTTTCTCCATTCTACCCTTTCCGGAGTGCGAATCTCAAGAGCATCGCCAACGACTTTTAAGTCAATCGGTTAGCCGCGACGCGGAGCGGAGCGCGAGGGAACGCGCTCCGCTCCGCGTCGCGGCTAACCGAAAGCATACGCGGATGCTCTCATAAATGGCCGTGTTCGGCGAGCCAACGTTCGGCGTCGAGGGCGGACATGCAGCCGGTGCCAGCGGCGGTGACGGCTTGGCGATAATAGCTATCCGCAACGTCACCGGCAGCGAAAACGCCTTCCACGCTCGTCCACGTTCGCGCCGGTTTGGTCCACACGATGTAGCCCTTGTCGTCGAGTTGCAATTGGCCGGCGAGGAACTTGGTGTTCGGCGTGTGACCGATGGCCAGGAAGACGCCGGTGGCGTCCAGCGTTTCCGTTTGCTTGTCCACCGTGCTTTTGAGACGCACGCCGGTCACGCCGTCCTTGTCGGTGCCGAGAACCTCATCGAGTCCGCGATTCCATTGGATTTTGATTTTCGGATTTTCCAGAGCGCGTTGCTGCATAATCTTGCTGGCGCGCAGTCGATCGCGGCGATGGACGAGATGGACCGTGCTGGCGAACTTGCTCAGGTAGGTGGCTTCCTCAACAGCCGAGTCGCCACCGCCGATGACGATGACCGGCTTGTTGCGGAAGCGCGGCAGCGCCCCGTCGCACACGGCACAGGCCGAGACGCCGTTGTTTTTATACTTGTCCTCGGAAGGGAGACCGAGATAATTGGCCCGCGCGCCGGTGGCCACGATGACGGCCAACGCCTCCACCGTCTGCCCCTCGCGCGCGGTCAGCACAAACGGCTGGCGCGAGAAATCGACCTTCACAATGTCATCCGTAACGATGCGCGTGCCGAAGTTCACGGCTTGCTGACGCATTAATTCCATCAATTCGGGACCGTTGACGCCGTGGCTGGGCTGCTCCTTGTTGTCTTGAACCCAATAGGGTTGACGCTCCTCCGGCAGCGCGGATTTCAGAAACTCGCGCGATTTTCCAGAAGGGAAGCCGGGATAATTCTCCACCTCGGTGGTCAGAGCGAGTTGTCCCAACGGCAGCGTCCCTTGCAGGCGGTTTTCTTCGATGATCGCGCCTTCGTAGACGAGCGGTTCCAAGTTCGCCCGCGCCGCATAAATCGCCGCCGTCCATCCTGCCGGACCCGAACCGATGATGACAACCTTCTCCGCCATGACGTCTCCTTTATTCCCGGTTAGCCGCGACCCGAAGGGTAGCGCGGGGCCGTCCGCGCTTCCCTTCGGGTCGCGGTTAACCGAACCGGCATGTTTCCCTCCCCATCAACCACGATGAGCGGTACACTCATTGTAAGTAGTCCGTAGTCGGTAGTCAGTAGTCAGTAGCCAGTCGCCTGTAGGCGGAAGGCGGAAGGCGGGAAGCAGTAGACGGTAGCGAACGAATCAATCTCTCTCTTATCGCTCTGTACACTTTGCCTACTGACTACTGACTACTGCCCATCTCTGGAGAGAAGTATGCTTCGCTTGACGGATTTACGCGAGATATTGCGCTATGTGCCGCGCTTCCGCGACAAGGTATTCGTCATTGCCGTGGACGGCGCGATTGTCGAACACGACAACTTTCGCAATCTGTTGCTCGACGTGGCTCTGTTACGCAGTCTGAGCATTGGTGTGGCCCTGGTGCATGGGGCCGGACATCAGATTCGCCGACTGGCCGAACAGACGGGACAGACGGCGTCGAATCTCGATGGCACCGGCATCACCGACGACGTTACCTTGCAGCTTGCCCTGACGGCTGCCAATCGCGTGACGCACGAGACGCTCGAAGGATTGTCGGCCAACGATCTGCGCGGCGCGTGCGGCAATTCCGTGGTGGCGCATCCGGCCGGCATCCTCAACGGCGTCGATCATCGGCACACCGGACGAGTGGAGCGCGTCGATACCGTGTTACTGCAAGCGTTGCTCGGACAAGACATCGTGCCGGTCATTCCGCCGTTGGGCGTCGATGGCGAAGGACGTTCCTATCGGCTCAACTCGGATAGCGTGGCCGTCGAAGTCGCCCGCGCACTGCAAGCGGTCAAGCTGATTTATTTGACGACGTTCGAGGGAGTTCAAGCTCCCGTCGAACCGAACGACGTACCGCGACTGCTCCGGCAGCTAACCGTGGAAGAGGCCGAGGCGATTCTCAAGAGACAGCGCAGTGAGATACCGCCGGCACAGTTGTCGAAGCTCGAACACGCGGTGCGCGCGGGACGGGGCGGAGTGCCGCGCGTCCACATCATTGATGGCCGCGTTCAGGAAGGGTTGCTGGCCGAGGTGTTTTCCAACGAGGGCATCGGCACGCTCATCCACGCCAACGAATATCAGGCCATTCGTCGGGCACAGCGGCGCGATGCTCGTCTCCTCTACGCACTCATTCAGGACAGCATCGAAAGCGACGAACTGATGCGGCGAACCTATGCCGAGATCGAGCGAACCATCGACGACTTTTTCGTCTTCGAGGTGGATCGCAATCTCGTGGGCTGCGCCGCGCTGCATCTGTATCCGCAAGAGCAACAAGCGGAGTTGGCGTGCGTGTGCGTCAATGTCCGCTACGAAAATCAGGGCATCGGCGCGAAGTTGATGCAATACGCCGAGGCACAAGCTCGCGCTGCGGGGGTCGCTCAGATGTTTTGTCTGTCCACGCAGGCGTTTAACTATTTTCAGCAGAAGGGCGGCTTTATTCCGGGATCGCCGGAGGAGTTGCCTCCCAGTCGCCGCGAACGCTACGACCGCAGCGGCCGGCATTCGTTGGTGTTGTTTAAGAAGCTGACGTAGGGAACGATTGGAGTATTCCTGCGTCGCAGGGAAGTTGTCGGCCCCCATTCCGAGAATGAGTACGGTATAATAGGATGGCGGGACGAAGCGATTGAGAGAGAGGTAGAGACAGTCTCTCTCGGCCGATGTTGCAGAAGGAGAGCCGTGGTGAAACCTCACATTTCGAGGGCGGCCCGACTGGCCCTGTTGCTTGCCGGTTCCACGGTTCTTACCTGTGCGGCGCTGGCCCAAGGCACGAATCCCAGTGGGACGCGCTATCCTTATTGGGATACCGCGCCGCAAGGGTATCGCGGTTCGTGGACCATCGTGCCAGTTCCAGGGATGTCGCCCAATACCATCTCGAACGCCGCGCGTTCGCCGGGCGTCTCGAGCGGTTCGGATTTCGGATTGGGCGGAACGTACGCGCCACCCTTCGTCACGTCGGCGGACATTGTGTTGGGGCGACAGACCCTTGGACCGAAGCAAGCGGACAACAAGGCCCATATCTTGATGCGCGTGCCAGCGGACGCCGAAATATGGGTCGAGGGCGTCAAAACCAAACAGACCGGCGAAGAGCGCTATTTTTTCTCTCCACCGCTCACCCCGGGCAAGAAATACATTTATCAAATGCGCATCCATTGGACGAAGGACGGCAAGCCGATGGACTTAACCGAGCGGCTTCTCGTTCAAGCCAACGAGTCCCTCCGTCGGGATTTCACTCGGCCCGCCCCGGCAACCCGCCCGCGTTAGCCCCCCCGTGGGCCTTCTCTTGAGTGTCGGAACGATTCCGGGTACACTTGAGAGGTCGAGAAATGCGATACCTTCGCCCTCCAGACGGGTTTACTCCTTCAAAGGCGATCTCCTTCGCCGAGCTTGGTAAATTCGAGAGAATATCCATGAGGAACCATCCGCGCCTCTCCTTGACCCCATCGAGCCTTCCGCGCATCGCTTTAGCGCTGTTGCTTGGGATGGCGGTGCTGACGCCACTTCTCGCCGAGACGCGGCCGCCGGCCCTCGACAAAGCCGTTCCCGAGAACATTCAAGATTTGCGCGTCATTCAGGAGCGGGTCAAGAAAGTGACGGCGAAAGTCTCGTCGGCCACCGTCGGCATTCGCATCGGCGATGCGGCGGGTAGCGGAGTGATTGTGAGCAAAGACGGCTACGTTTTGACTGCGGGACACGTCAGTGGCAAACCGGATCGCAGTGCCACCATCATCATGCCGGACGGCAAACGTCTCAAAGGCAAGACACTCGGCAGCAACGTCGGCATCGATAGCGGACTCATCCGGATCACCGACAAGGGCGAATGGCCATTCGTCGAAATGGGGGAAGCCTCGAAATTGAAGACCGGCGCGTGGTGCCTGGCACTGGGACATCCCGAAGGCTATCGGCCGGGACGGCCCCCCGTGCTTCGTCTAGGCCGCGTCTTGGAGCGAAAAGACAAATTGCTCCGCACCGATTGCGCGCTCGTCGGCGGCGACTCCGGTGGGCCGCTCTTCGACCTCGACGGCAAAATCATCGGCATTCACAGCCGCATCGGCGATCGCCTAACCATCAACATTCATGTACCCATCGATACCTATCGCGCCACCTGGGATCGTCTGGTCGACGGCGAAGTGTGGGGCGACGGCCGCAAGCGAGGCCCCTACATCGGCGTGGAGTTCGACGAAGAGTCGACCGAATGCAAGATCGCCAAGGTCGAAAAGGATTCTCCAGCAGAAAAAGCTGGCTTACGCGCCAACGACGTGGTCTTGTCTTTTGACAAAAAGAAAGTTGAAGACTTCGCGGATTTCCTCGCTTCCATCAAGAAACGAAAACCGGGAGACGAAGTGCCGCTCCAAGTACGACGCGGCGCGGAAATCCTGGAAATCAAGGTCGTCGTCGGGAGACATCCCGCGAATCGGTAGTGGATCGAGCCTTGCCGCTCGACGGAGCCGTTCGCTGCGTGAGGAGTAGCATTCCATGAGTTGCCGAGCCAATTCACGTTCGTTCTGGACGGTTTACGGTCTGCCGTTGGTTATTTCCGGAGCGCTGCTGAGCAGTCCGTTGACGGCTTATGGACAACGCACACGGCGCGACGGCGGTGAGGGCGTTGTCACCCGATCGAGTAAGGATTTCTTGAAGGCCTTCCGCGAAGTGGTGGCCAAGTCGGTTCGCTCCACGGTGCGCATCCGTTGCGACGACGAATTGGCGGCGTTCGGCGTGATCGTCGGCGCGGACGGCTGGGTTTTGACCAAGGCCAGCGAGCTAAAAGGCAAGATCGTCTGCGAACTGCACGACGGCAAGGAGCTTGTGGCCAAGATCACCGGCGTTTCCGAAGCCTACGATTTGGCCATGCTCAAGCTCGATGCCAAGGCGCTCTCACCCGTCGAGTGGCGCGACAGCAAGGAAGACGCGGTCGGCAGTTGGGTGGCCACGCCGGGGATGAACGAAGCCCCAGTGGCGGTCGGGGTCATCAGCGTTGCCGCGCGCGGTATCTCCGGCAGCGAATTGGCGCGGCGCGGGGCCAGCGGCGGCTTTCTCGGCGTCCGCGTCGAAGCCGCGAAGGTCGGCGTCAAGATTGTCCAAGTCATCTCCGGGAGAGCTGCGGCTCGCGCCGGATTCGAGGAAGACGACGTCATCCTCGCCATTGACGACAAGAAAATAGCCAATCCGGAAGCCCTCTTCAAGATGCTAGGAAAGACCAAGCCCGGCGAACGCATTCGGGTGCGCCTCAAGCGCGGCGAAGAAGAGATCGAACTGAGCGCTAGACTGGGCGGCAGGCCGTTGGAGCGAGGCGAATTTCAAAATCAGCTCGGCGGCAAACTCAGCGATCACCGTACCGGATTCCCCATGGTGTTACAGCACGACACCGTGTTGCGCCCCGTCGATTGCGGCGGCCCGCTCGTCGATCTCGACGGCAAGGTCATCGGCATCAACATCGCACGCTCTGGACGCACCGAGACGCTCGCCATCCCCGCTGAGACGATCAAAACGCTATTGGACGATCTGAAATCGGGAAAACTCGCGCCGAAGTGAACTTTCGCTTGCTTTCCTTGGCCGCCGCGCGAAGAGGAGCGCGTTGACTCCGCCGTTCACCTCTCGCCGCGGCCAAATGCCAGATCGCGAGGCGCGGGATGTCCGACTGGCCGACTCTGTTTCGCGCGCCGGAAAGCGACGATCTTCTCGACGATTGGTTCGCCTCCCTCGCGGCACAACTCCTACTCGGTTCGCGCCTCGTTGTTGCCCGGCGTGCCCATCGTATTGTGGAGATCGAGTTCTATTACTGGTCGAAAGCCCACGCCGACCCCTTCGCTCACCGCGATCCCCTTCAATTTCAGATCGGGCACTGGTATTTCCACCGCGCCCACGGCGTCTATCGCGGCGGCAGTTTCAAGGGACTCGATCTAACTTTCGGTGGGGGCGAAAGCTCCGGCGGGATTCTACTTCGCGGCTTGGAAACGCCGGCGGGATCGCTCATCGACGGCCCCTCGTTGTGCGTCGACTATTTGCTTGAGGCGACGGGGACAACAACGGTCGCCGAACTCGACCGAGCCATCGACAAACGGCTTGCCTGGAGCGAAGGCAACCCCCTGATTCTGCAAGCCCACCTTGCGAACGACATGCGACCCATCTTCCGCACTCCGCGCGTCGGCTTGTCGTTGAAGCGCGCAGCTGGAAGCCCCGACGCGACCCGTTTCCTTATGCGCCCTTATCGGTTTCTGACCGAACCGCGGCGGACGAAAAAGGGAAAGGTGCAGCTGGTTCTCTCGCTCCACGTTCGAGGCGTCGGCGTCGAGACGATTCAGACATTAACGAATTGCCCGCGCCGGTCGATCGAACGCTATCTTGCCGAGTTTGAGCGCGGGCGGAACGAGGGGGAGTTCACGCCCTATCTCGGCGTCGATCTCGGACGGTCGGAATTGTGTAAACTGTACGGTGTGTGGTTTACCCACTGGGGATTTCCCCATGAATCGAGGTGACAACGATGATCGGATTTCCGCTCTTGCGCCGCGCTGCGTTGGCGTTGATTCTCGCGCTGTCCGCGATGTCGTTCGTTCGCGGACAAACGGCCAATTCCCAACGGCTCTCGGCCACCGTCGTCTTGCGCGTTCATCCCGA
Source organism: Planctomycetota bacterium (assembly GCA_021781415.1). Classification (GTDB taxonomy): domain Bacteria; phylum Planctomycetota; class Planctomycetia; order Gemmatales; family Gemmataceae; genus JAJPHU01. Next base: position 20,399 of record JAJXWW010000052.1, on the reverse strand, counting down.
CGCCAAAGTGACGGTGGACGGCCACGCCACAAAATCGACGGGATCGACGCGCCGCTTCGTGTCTCCGCCGTTGGAGCCGGGTAAGAAATACCATTACACCCTCGTGGCCGAGTGGAAGCCGAACACCTACGAGACGTTCACGGTGGCGCGGACGGTCCACGTCGAGGCCGGCAAAATCGCCGAGGAAGACATGAGCAAAGCGGATGCGAAAAGGGGGGATAAGCTCGTCATCATCTATGTCCCCACGCCGCCGGAAGTCGTCGAGGCGATGCTGAAGTTGGCCAAGGTCGGCAAGGACGATGTGGTCTACGATCTCGGTTGTGGCGATGGACGCATCGTCATCGCTGCCGTCGAAGAGTTCAACGCCAAACACGGCGTCGGCGTCGATCTCGACCCCGAACGCATTGCGGAAGCCCTCAAAAAGGCCAAGAGGGTTGGGGCCGAAGAGAAAGTCGAGTTTCGCCGGCAGGACGTTCTCAAGATCGACGATCTTTCCAAAGCCAGCGTGGTGACGCTCTATCTCTCCGACGATCTTAACGAGATGCTCAAGCCGATCTTGCTGAAACAGCTCAAGCCGGGCGCGCGGATCGTGTCGCATCGTTTCCGCATGGGCGATTGGAAGCCCGAAAAGACGGAAAAGGTTCCCATCGAACATCCGATCGCCGACGAGAAGCTGATCCACTTATGGACCCTCCCGAAAAAAGGAGGCGAGAAGAAAGAGGATAAAAAGCCTGCCGATAAGTAGCAAATCTTTCACGCGCAGAGAGATTGCTTCCCGACATTCGAGCGGAGGCTTGAGGCGTCCGTGCGGGAATCGCGCCCGCACGGACGCTTCAAGCTCCTCATTCTTGGCTATTCTCTCGCTGTCGCGTACACTGGATTGAGACACGCGAAAGGCACTTGTTGACCCTCCCGCGACCGAGGAGGGCGGGACCGTCATGGATCGAATCACCATCCTTTGCTTCCTCGCCTCCTATACCGTCGCACTCGGTCTGGAATTGCTCTATCAACTGCGGCCGCTGGTGTGGTCGCGCTGGTTGGCGCTGCTGTTCGGCGCGGCGGGGTTGACGGCGCAGACCATCTTCTTGGCGGTGCAACGTCCGCCTCTCATTTGGCAATTTGGCTGGATGATGATACTCGCCTGGGTGTTGGCGATCTTTTATCTGATCGGCTCCTTGCATCATCGCCGTTTATCGTGGGGTCTGTTCGTTCTGCCGTTGGTTCTGGCCCTAGTCGGTTTGGGCGCGGCCTTCGGACTCCCTCCCGAAAGCGAGCGCTCCGCCGACAAATTGCTGTCGTTTCCATCGGCGTGGAAGACCGTTCACGAAGCGTTGTTGTTGCTCGCATCCATCGGATTGTGCGTTGGCTTCCTGGCCAGTTCGATGTATCTCGTGCAAGCCCATCGCCTGCGGGCTAAGACTTTGCCGACGCACGGCTTGCGTCTGTGGAGTTTGGAACGCATCGAGGCAATGAATCGCCGCGCCATCGTCCTCGCCTTCCCGCTGTTAACGGCGGGGATTCTCGTGGGCATGGTGTTGATGTGGCACGACGGCCTTTCCGGCTGGACCGATCCGCGGGTGTTGGCCACCGGCGTGTTGTGGCTTGCCTTCGCCGTGGTGGTCTACCTGCGCTACGGCTATCATCTGCGCGGCCGGCCGGTCGCCCTGTTGACCATTGTGACGTTCGTGCTGCTCGTCGGCTGCCTCGTACTCGCTCATCCCGTGGGCCAAGGAGGTGGGCGATGAACCTCTTGGCGATCGGATGCAGCTATAAAACAACTCCCGTCGAAGTCCGCGAACGACTCGCCTTCAAGGACGAGCAGTTGCCCCGCGCCCACACCGAACTGAGTGCCGGTTTCGATTGCGAGGCCGTCATCCTCAGCACTTGTAACCGCGTCGAATTGTACGTCGGCTGCACCGTCGATGCGGAGTCGCCCACCCGCGCGCCCGGCAGTCTCGATGCCGAGTGCATCTCCGAGTTTCTCGCCGACTTTCACCATCTGCCCGTATCGTCGGTACGGCCCCATTTGTACATTCATCGCCAAGAGGAAGCGGTGCGGCATCTGTTCCGTGTCGCCGCCAGTCTCGACAGCATGATCGTCGGCGAGGGGCAAATTGCTGGGCAGGTTAAAAAAGCCTACGAATGGGCCGTCCGCGACGATAGCGTCGGTCCTCTGCTTCACGCCCTCTTTCGCCGAGCGCGGCAAGTGGCTCGGCGGGCGCGCACCGAGACTGGCATCTCACTCGGCCACGTCTCCGTTTCCAGCGCCGCCGTCGATTACGTCAAGCAGGTGTTCGACCATTTCGGCGACAAAACGATCCTCGTCATCGGTGCGGGCAAGATGGGCGAACTGACGCTCAAACATCTGCGCCAATTGAAACCGCGTCGCATTTGGGTGACGAACCGTAGTCCCGAAAAGGCGCAGAGTGTGGCGCGGGGCTGCGGTGGCGAAGCGATGCCTTGGGAGAAACTCGACGACTTGCTCGCCCGCGCCGACATCGTGCTGAGTACGACGGGCGCAGCCGAACCCATCGTAACGCGGAAGCGCTACGAGCCTATTGCCGCCCGCCGCACCGGAGGCCCGCTCGTCGTTCTCGACATTGCCGTGCCACGCGACTTCGATCCGTCCATCCACGACGGCGACCGGACCTGTTTATTCAACATCGACGATCTGAAGCGCATCCGCGAGGCGACGCTGGCGGATCGGCTCAAACACATCGAGCCGGCCGAAGCCATCGTGCAGCAAGAAACCAAGGCGTTTCTCAAAGATTGGTCCAGGCGGCGTAACGGGCCGGTGATCGCGCGCCTCACCCAAGACTTCGACTCCAAGCGCCGCGAGGTACTCCGCGAACTCTTGGGCAAGCTGAACGGCAAACTCAGCGACGAGGACCGACGGCACATCGAAGGCGCGTTTCGTCTGCTCACCAATCGCCTGTTGCACGGTCCTATCTCGGCGCTCACGGAGGAAACGCACGGTGGCGGCGGATATGCCTTGCTCGACGCGATGCGCAAGCTCTTCCGCCTGCAAGAGTGATTCCTCACTCGATTGACGGCGTCTCGAACAACGACTCGATCTCCAAATCGTCCGGCAGACGAAATAAACCTTCCGACACGCGCTCAAGGATGCCCTTGGCGATGAGTCCGCGCGTACCATATAGGATATAGTGGACCTTATGATTGTCTGGATAGGGATAGCCGCGCATGCCGAAAAACTCCGGACAGGCGCGCCAGACCGCGACGGAGATGTCGTTGAGGGTGAACGGCTGGGGAATGGATCGTGCCGCGCGCAGCAGCGTTAGCCAATGGCCGCTGGCGCGCAGCTTCTTGAAGTTGCGCCGCCGCGATTCCTCGCGGTCGGCGCGTTGATGTTCTCGATCGAGGTCCGGAACTTGTTGCTCCTCGGCGTATTCCCATAAGCTGCGCTGGCTCATGATGCTCCTCCGCTTCGCGTGCCCCCGATGTTGAGGGTAACGAGAGTTAGCGGATAAAGCAAGGAGCGTAGCAAGCGCGGCTACCGAGTATCTCCGACGCTCAGAGATGGGTTGAAAAGCCGGAGTTTCCGCAAACAGCGCTGACCGAATGACCGCGGTTTTCAACGCAGCCGCTCTCCTCCGAGTACAGCAGCGAGGGGGACATTGCGGATCGTCTCTTACCGTTGTCGATGGCGATCACCTTCTGTTTCGCACGGCCGCCTCTCCGGGTGCGAAGGCGTCCGGCTCGACTATCGAAGCGAACCTCGGCGCGCATCCTTTTCTCCCAAATTCTACGGGAAATCGTGACGACCCATCGTGCCTTCGACGTTGCTCTCACCGCGAAGCGACGAGGCTTGCGTTTTCACACAGGAGCGTGGGCACGAGAGAGACGATGCTGTTATCGGAGAGAGATTTCATCGACGCGCGGACAGTATCCCACGGAACGGCAGCTCCGACGACGAGCAGATACGGTACGGCGATCTTAGCCCGGCGACTTTGAAGTGGGACGATTGGAAGGGTCATTCGCCGAGCTGAAACAGACTTCTCTTGGATGGAGTACAATCTTCAGTAGTGATTTCCGTGGCTCCTTGCTTGAGATTCATGGCATGAAACACCCACTTGCATTCCTCTTGCTTCCCGTGATCTTGGCCGCCGAACCGAAGCCAGTTGAGAATCCGTCTCAACGCATTGAGCCGTTCGTCCTTCGAGATGTCGCCGGCAAGGAATGGTCCTCGAAATCTCAGCGCGAGAAAAAGGCTTTCGTAGTCGTCTTTCTCGGCACCGAATGCCCGGTGAACAATGCTTACATGCCTCGCTTGGGCGAGTTGTATAAAGAGTACGCGCCGAAGGGGGTGGGCTTCGTCGGCATCAATTCCAATCGCACCGATACTCCGGCGCGCGTTGCCACTCACGCGAAGGAACACGGGATTCCGTTTCCGATTCTCAAGGACACGGCCAATGTGGTGGCCGACCGTTTCGACGCGCGCCGTACTCCGGAAGCGTTCGTACTATCCGGCGATGGGAAGGTGCTTTATCGGGGACGCATCGACGATCAGATCGGCATCGGCTTCCGCCGTCCCGCGCCGACGCGCCGCGACCTTGCCGAGGCGCTCGACGAAGCGTTGGCCGGCAAAGCCGTATCTCAGCCGCAAACCACGCCGCCCGGCTGCCCCATCGCGCGCACCATCAAGCCCAAAAAGGACGGCTCGATTACTTACAGCAAGCACGTCGCGCCGATTCTGCAAAAGAACTGCCAAGAATGTCATCGTCCCGGCCAAGTAGGGCCGATGGCGCTGATGGACTACGACGATGCCCTTGGCTGGGCCGAGGCTATCCGCGAAGTCGTGCAAGAACGCCGTATGCCGCCCTGGCACGCCGATCCGAATTTCGGACACTTCGCCAACGATCGCAGCCTCTCAAAAGAAGACCGCGAGACATTGTTGACGTGGATTCGGCAAGATTGTCCCCAAGGGAATCCGCGCGATGTCCCGCCGCCGCGCCGCTTTGCCGACGATTGGAGCATCGGCAAGCCAGACGCGGTGTTCTCGATGCCGAGCGCGTTCGTCGTCCCGGCCAAGGGGGGTAAGAACGGCGTCCGCTATCAGTATTTTGGCGTGCCGACGAAGTACGACGAAGACCGTTGGATTCAAGCCGTCGAAGCCAAGGCGGGCAATCGCGCCGTCGTCCATCACATCCTCGTCTACGTCGTCAAGCCGGGCGAGGGTTACGGTGCGCGCGGCATCGACGGAATCGGAAACAACATGCTGGTCGCCTTCGCTCCTGGCGATTTGCCGGCCGTATTCACCGGCGGCACGGCCAAGAAATTGCCCAAAGGCGCGACACTCCTTTTTCAAATGCACTACACACCCAACGGCGTCGAACAGAAAGATCGCTCGTCTGTCGGGCTGATCTTCGCCAAAAAGCCGCCCCAATACGAGGTCCGCACGCGGGGCATCGCGCAATCGCGCTTTGTGATCCCGCCCGGCGCGAACGACCACGAAGTCAAGTCGGTCACGACGTTCGACGAGAATGCCCGTTTGTTGAGTCTGTTTCCGCACATGCATCTGCGCGGCAAAGATTTCGAGTATCGCGCGGTTTTCCCCGATGGCAAGAGCGAGATTCTCCTGCGCGTGCCGCGTTACGATTTCAACTGGCAGAGCCACTACCGTTTGGCCAAACCGCTCGATCTGCCGGCGGGCACGCGGATCGAATGCACCGCGCACTTCGATAACTCGGCGGACAATCTCAACAATCCCGATCCGCAAAAGGCCGTTCGCTGGGGCGAGCAGACCTGGGAAGAGATGATGATCGGCTTCGTCGATTACACGTTCGCCGCCAAGCCCAAAAAATGAACCGCCGCAGCCCGATCCCACGACGAGACGTCCGATTCGGCCAGCGTGGCGTTTGATTCTCGACGATCCCGGACCTAGAGTTGAGTGGCGTGGAGTGCGCGGCGTGGGTTCGGCGTGGAGTAGATGCTGTGACGGCGATCAAAAAACGCAATCGCGAGCCGATACCGGGTTATCGACTCCTCGAACGGTTGGGACGCGGCGGCTGCGGCGAAGTATGGAAGTGCGAGGCTCCCGGCGGGCTGTGCAAAGCCATCAAGTTCGTCGACGGTGAACGCACCTTTCCCGACAGCGGAGCGGGACCAGCCATCGAAGAATTGAGAGCCATTCAACACATTAAATCGCTGCGCCATCCATTTATCTTGTCGATGGAGCGCGTCGAATCCATCGACGGAGAACTCGTCATCGTCATGGAGTTGGCGGATGCGAGCTTGTGCGATTTGTTAAAAGATCACCGCGCGCGCGGTGACATAGGCGTTCCGCGCCGTCAGCTGTTGCGCTACCTCGGCGAAGCGGCGGACGCGCTCGACGTGATGAACTTACGGCATGGATTGCAGCATTTGGATGTCAAACCCGGCAATTTACTGTTGGTAGGCGATCACATCAAGGTGGCCGACTTCGGTTTGGTCCGCCCATTGACCGACTGCGAAACAAGTTGTGGAGGCGCGCTAATATCGGGCGGCTTGACGGCTCCCTACGCCGCTCCCGAACTATTTCGCAATGCAATGAGTTCGTCGAGCGACCAGTACAGCCTGGCCATCGTCTATCACGAGTTGATGACCGGCACACTGCCGTTTCGAGGCAAAAACGCACGCCAGCTGGCACTGCAACACACCACGGCGGAGCCTGATCTATCTGGATTGCCGGCCCAAGACCGCACGGCAATGGCACGCGCTTTGTCCAAAAATCCGGCTCAGCGCTATCCCAGCTGCACGGAGTTTGTGCAAGCGCTCGCATCGCGCCAGAAATCGTCCGCCAAAGCCGCCCCTTTGCACGATACCGTGCGATTCGCTACTACCCAGGCCACTGCGCAACACCGAACGACCAAAGCGCGCGCGAAAGACCAGTCGGCGAAAGGCGAACGAAAGAGTACGGTCGAAAACCAGGCCGAGCTGCCTCCCGAAGACTGCGCCGGTTCCAGCGTTCTCCTCGCCGAGTTGATCGTGGAGGCTCGAACGGCACTTCCGTCGTCGCAAGCGGATCGTGAGACGAAGCCCGTGGCACCAGGAGTCCTCGAAGATCGGTTTTCGGCGCGCTTTTCACCTCGGACGGCCAGCACTCGTTTTGAGACGTTTCGCCATCAGTGGAACGCTCGCATTCTGCGCACCACGAACGAGGTTGCGGTCTTCGAGGTTCCCCTGCCGGGGAGTTTCTGGCGGCGTTGGCTGGGACAACAGCGCGGACTCCTCGTCGAGTTGCATACGATGCAGCCGCCTACTACCGAATCCATGGCATCCGAAATGTTAGTGCGCATCCGTTGTTCTCCTAAAGGCAACCCCGTCGAGGATTCGCTGGTCCAAGAGATTGGCCCGCTTATCGTAGAGAGTCTACGCGCGCACTTGGAGGCTTTTCCCGAACGCCGGACGGAAGTGCGCGCGCCGTGGCCCCATCCCGTCCGCGTCACTTTTTACCGCGAGGACAACTCAGGCAGCGAATGTGTTGAAGGCAAAGGCAAAGACATCTCGGTTGGCGGCATGGGATTGTACCTGCCCCGCGCGTTCGCCGGTTCGCGCGTTCGACTCGAACTCACCTCGCCCTCCCGACGCAAAACCATCGCGCTGTTGGGAAACTGCGTCCGCGTCCAACGCTGCGACGACGGCCAATTTGAAACGGGCATACTCTTTTAGAGATTCTCCGCGAAGTGTTTCTCTGTTGTGTTCTCCAAGAGGAGAGGCCCAGGCGTCCCAAGTCTCCGACAAAATTTCGCCGATTCTCCTCTTGACTTTCAAGAATGCCGCACTTACTATAAAAGTGTCCTGTCGGCAGGGGTTCTCGGTGACTGGGCGACGCCGAGAATAACTCCGACAGGACATTTTTTTTCACCTCTCTATGGCCAGTTATCGTGGACATCTGACTTTCGCGGGACTGCTTGGCACCACCTATGGCAGCTTGGCTTTGCTCGAATGGAATTGGGATTGGGGACCGGCAATCGTGGCGACCGGGCTGACGACGCTCGGCGGGCTATTACCCGATCTCGACAGCGATAGCGGCGTGCCGGTGCGCGAATTGTTCGGCATATCTGCCGCCGTGACGCCGTTTCTGCTCTTTCCGCGCGTCTACGCTCACTTTCGGCAGTCCACCGAGCAAACCATCGTCGTTCTTGGCGTCCTCTACCTCTTTATCCGCTATCTGTTGTCGCATTTCTTCAATCGCTTCACCGTGCATCGCGGCATGTTTCACAGTCTTCCCGCCATGTTGATCGCCGGGTTGACCACCTATTTGGTGTATCCCAGTCCCAACGTCCGGCTGCGCACCTTTCTGTCGGTCGGCGTCATGCTGGGATTCCTTTCGCACCTGATCCTCGATGAACTGTACAGCGTCGATTTCATGGGGGTTCGCTTGCGATTGAACAAGTACGCCGGGAGTGCGGTCAAGCTCTACTCGAAATCGTGGTCGGCGACGGTGGCGACCTACCTGCTGTTGGCCTATCTTGTGTGGTGCGTTTGGCTGATGCAGGCGAGCTAATCGGCAGGCGGCGTGCCCTTGCCCGATTGGATGTAGGCGGTTCTCCGACGTTCGTATTCCTCCGGCGTCAAGCGATCCAGCTCGGTCCCACCGCCGACGGTGGCTTGCTCGAACAGCTGTTTCAAAAAGGGGACGCACCAGCCGCACCCAGAACCAGCGCCGCCGCACGCCGAGAGTTGGCTGGCCACGCGCGGCTTCTCGACGCGCATGAAGTTGAGCAATTTGCGCCGCGTGACATGAAAGCAATAGCAGACCTTGGCATCGTGTTCCACAACGGCCTCCTCTTATTCATTGTACCGCATGGCGGGTCCGTCCGCTTGCCATTTTTCGCCAAATTGCCGGGGCGCAGGCTCGATGAAGAGAGGAAGAAATTGCTCTGGCATCGAGCGGCACGAACGCTTATAGAAGGTCTGTCCCAGGCTGAAGTGAATGACGCCGGAACAGAGAGTCGGGCACGGGATGGGAACACCGACGCATCCGCCGGCCTGGTAGAGTTGGGGTTCGTTGCCGTATTGAGACCGGGTGCCGTCATGCCTATTGCACAGTCCGCTCGCGTTCATCCGACCGCCCTCGTCGCGCCGGAAGCCGACATCGGCGAGGACGTTCAAATTGGGCCTTATGTCGTCATCGAGGGGCCGGTACACATCGGCGATCATTGCGTCGTTCGACCGGGCGCGCATCTGATCGGCCCGCTGACGATGGGTTGTCACAACGTCGTTTTTGGCGGTGCCGTTCTCGGCGAAGCCCCTCAGCACATCAAGTATGCGGGCGAGGAAACGCGAGTGGTGATCGGCGACCACAACATCATCCGCGAACACGTCACCATCCACCGCGGGACGACCCATTCGTGGGAGACGCGGATCGGCGACCATAACTTTTTAATGGCTCATAGCCATGTCGCCCACGATTGCCGGGTCGCCAACCAGTGTATTTTGGCCAACGGAGCGTTGTTGGCGGGCCATTGTGTTCTGGAAGATGGCGTCTACATCTCCGGAAACGCGGCCATCCACCAGTTTTGCCGCGTCGGGCGCTTGGCCCTGCTCAGCGGAACCTCGGCCTCGACCAAGGACATTCCGCCGTTCATCATTCAGCAACGCATGAACTGCGTCGTCGGCGTCAACGTCGTCGGCATGCGCCGCGCCGGCATTCCGACCGCCAGCATCGACGCCGTTCGCCGAGCGTTTCACATCCTCTATCGTAGCAGCATGCTCGTGCCGGCAGCCCTCGAACACATGCAGCGCGATTTGGGGCAGGTTCCCGAAGTCGCCGAGATGATCGCCTTCATCCGCGCCTCGTCGCGCGGCATCATCCTACGGCTCGAACGCGAAGCCGCTTGATCGCCCGGGGCTTGCCGAGAGAGAATCTCCGCCAAGCCCCGCGCTATCCAACCCCTCCATCTCCACCAATCCCCCTTCCGAATACAATAGAGAGTGTTCGCCATTCTGCGTGCGCGCTCCGACAGCTACCGAATGCAGTCGGGAGCCTCGCGCGTCCGATCTATCCTCGCGGTTTCACACCTTGGTTTCACCCGGAGGAAGGTATGTTCGACGAGATGGAACGATTGCGCGAAGGGAAGGAATTGTCCGCGTTACTCCAACATTATCGAGAAGTCGGCGAAGTGGATCGCCAAGCGTGGCAAGATCGTCTGGGCGAGTTGGAAGGCGTGGAACCGCGCCAACTCGTGAAGCTGCACGGCGAACTGCTGGCGTATGGCTGGCTGGAACAGAATACCGGCATCACTCCCGTGCTGCGCCTTGGGGCGGCGGCCAGCTGTTATCGCATCACTTCTGCCGGCATCCGCGCCCTCAAGCAAGTGCAGTCCCTGGAGATGCAACCGGCATAAGGCGACCTCAGTACGGCTGTGCGGACGATTGAGGCGATCGCAACCCCCCCGGGCTGGAAACGGAGCCTGCGAACACCTAAATAAACTATCGGCGGTCAGATGTTTTCTTCCGTCGTTAGCCGACAGCCGACAGCCGATAGCCGACAGCGAAAGGTGGAGCGATGAGCCGTATCGAAAGCATTCACGCCCGTGAGATTCTGGATAGCCGGGGCAACCCGACCGTGGAGGTCGAGGCGATTTTGCACGATGTCGGCCAAGGTGAGAGTACGAGGAGAAAGCCATGTTCGATCGCATTACGTTTGAATCCCGGATCATGGGTGGTCGAGCATGCATTCGGGGCATGCGGATTCCCGCGTCCGTCGTAGTGGGACAGATCGCCCACGGGGCCACCTGGGACGAAGTGCTGCACGGGTATCCCGACTTGGAACGGGAAGACATTCAGCAAGCGCTCGAATACGCTGCCTGGTTGACGCACGAGCAAGTTCGACCCGCTTGACGGAGAAAGGGCATGCGTTTCCTGGCAGACATGGGCGTATCGCAGCAAGTCGTCGAATGGTTACACACGCAGGGCCACGAGGCGGTCCATCTGCGCGACGAGGGACTGCAACGCCTACCGAATGGCGAGATTTTCCAATAGGCAGCCAATGAACAGCGGATCGTGCTGACCTTCGATCTGGATTTCGGTGAAATCCTGGCCGCCAGCGGCGAACAACTCGTCAGCGTCATCCTGTTTCGGCTACGGAATACGCGGGCCAGCTTCGTGATGCAACGCCTTGAGGACGTGCTGAACCAATCGAGCGTCGATTTGGCACAAGGAGCTATCTTAATCGTCGAAGACGGCCGCCATCGCGTGCGCAGTCTCCCCATCGGCAGATAGCAAGAGAAAATAGGTTGCGCGTCGGATCGGAGCTACTCCTGGCTGATCCTTCCCGATAATGAAGAGAAGCACGCCGTCTCAGACTCAGGAACTTTTTTTGAGGTGACGTAACGAGGCAGTAGTGGATCGTTATGGTGCGCTTTGGCAGGCGCGCACCGTCTCCGTCTCCTTGTCCTCGCCTCCGCGCCGTCTGTTCTCCAACTCGCACCGAACCGACGCTCTCGCTCGCCAAGCAACGCTTGCGCTCGCCCACGTTTATTCCCCCAGCGCTGACATCCAACTTGCGGGAGGGGGCGGAGCCGGAAGCGTAAGCGACGTTACCGTTGCCGTCGCTTACGCTTCCGGCTCCGATGGGTTTTATCCGATACGCGACCATTGCGTACTCAGAGTACGAGCTATCTTTGTCTCTCGTTGCCTTTTGTGAATCGCACGCACTGGAAAACGACGGCACGTTCGCCTAAAACGGCTATCGGTTCTCGATTGATGCCGTGTGACGAAAGGTGGAGCGATGAGCAGTATTGAGAGTATTCATGCCCGTGAAATCCTCGATAGCCGGGGAAATCCGACCGTGGAGGTCGAGGTGATTTTGCACGATGGCTCGGTGGGCCGCGCCGCCGTGCCGAGTGGGGCCAGCACCGGGGCGCACGAAGCGGTCGAGTTGCGCGACGGCGACAAGGCGCGCTATCTGGGCAAAGGCGTGCAGAAGGCCGTGCATAACGTCAACGAAACCCTTTCGGATCGCTTGCATGGCGTCGACGCGCTCGAGCAAGTCGCCCTCGATCGACTGTTGCTCGAACTCGATGGCACGGCGAACAAGGGAAAGCTGGGGGCCAACGCCATGTTGGGCGTGTCGCTGGCCGTCGCGCACGCCGCCGCCGTCTCGGTCGGGCTGCCGCTCTATCGCTATCTCGGCGGCAGCAATGCGCGCTATCTGCCGGTGCCGATGATGAACGTCCTCAACGGCGGCAAACACGCCGATAACAACGTCGATTTTCAGGAGTTTATGATCGTGCCCATCGGCGCGCCCAACTTCCGCGAGGCGTTGCGCATGGGGGCGGAGGTGTTCCATCATCTCAAGAACGTGTTGCACGACCGCCATTTGAGTACCGCCGTCGGCGACGAGGGCGGCTTTGCTCCCAACGTCAAGAGCAGCGACGAAGCGCTGGAACTACTATCCACGGCCATCGGCAAAGCGGGCTACAAGCTGGGCGAACACGTCGTCTTCGCCCTCGATCCCGCCACCACGGAACTGTTCGACGAGGCCAAGAAGAAGGGCAAGACGGGCTACTGTTTCTTTAAGAGTCAACCGGATCGCATCGCCACCTCGGACGAAATGATCGACTTGTGGGACAAACTTTGTCAGAAATGGCCGATCCGCTCCATCGAAGACGGCCTGGCCGAAGACGATTGGGACGGCTGGCAAAAGCTGACGCGCAAACTCGGCGGCAAAGTTCAACTCGTCGGCGACGATCTCTTCGTCACCAATACCAAACGCCTCCAGGAAGGCATCGCCAAGGGAGCAGGCAACAGCATTCTGATCAAGGTGAATCAGATCGGCACGTTGACGGAGACGCTCGAAGCCATCGAGTTGGCCCGATTGCACGGCTTCACGACGATCATCAGCCATCGCAGCGGCGAGACCGAGGACACGACCATCGCCGATATTGCCGTGGGCTCCAACGCCGGACAGATCAAAACCGGCTCGGCCAGTCGCACCGACCGCATCGCCAAGTACAACCAACTGCTGCGCATCGAAGAGGATCTGCAAGACGCGGCCCGCTACGGGGCGGAACTATGGCCGGCGGCAAGGCGTTAAGTGTCTGTCCCAAAAGCCCCTCTCCCCCTGCACTCAGTGGGAGAGGAGTTGGGGTGATGGGGATGGCGTTTCGGGGGTTTTTCGCCCCCGCCCCCTTTTCCCTGTCAGGAAATAGAAAATCGACGGATACGGCCATCGTATCATCTTCCATCGGCGAGGAAAGGAAAAAATATTTGGTCTATCAATCGAATTGTCCCCAACGTTTTCCGCGGAGATTCTAGCTTGGCCGAACACATTTCAGGGTCTGCGCAAGCGATGCTCACCTCCAACGGCAGACGGAGCCGTTTCGAAAAGGAGGATGTCGTTCGACTGGACCAATGGATAGAATAGACAGGGTTCCTAGCCTTCGTGAGAAATCCGATTCAACCCGAGAGCGCATGTACTGGCGGGAAGACCTACCTAGCCCCCCTTAGCCAAGGAGATCTCGTGCTAAGCAACTTTGAGATCGAGGATTTCCGCAGCTTTCATCGACTTCGCGTCGATCGCCTCGGTAGGGTAAACCTGATCGTGGGGCGCAACAATGTAGGGAAAACCATGTTTCTGGAGGCGCTTCGGTTGTATGCCTCCGGCGGAAATCTGACGGCGCTGAGGAACCTCCTTCTCGAACGAGACGAAGTGATAACCGATGCGCAGGTTGACCCCGATGAATCGGAGTTCCACTTGCGTGTCGCAACGCTGTTTCATCGTCTTCCCGCTGGAAGAGTCGGGCCAGCTGCGTTTCGCCTCGGACCGATTGACGACGGTAGCCAAATACTAAAGATTCAGTCGCGTAGACTCACACGCATCCGATCTCGCGAAAGCGTTGGCGTCGGCTATACTCTGCATGTGTTGACAGAGAACGACCCGAAGGACGAACTGAACTCGATGCCCGGCCTCGTTGTGACATGGGGGAATACTCAAAAGGCAATTTATCCCTTTCAGCACATCGACGCCAGGCGTCTTCGCCACCCCGCAGGGTACGATAATGTGACGCGGCCGGCTTTCGTCTCAGCCCGTGGTGTCTCGGATCGGGAGATCGCGCGCTGGTGGGACTCAGTTGCTCTTCACGATGCCGAACAGCGCGTCATCGACTGCCTCAAAATCATCGCTCCTGTCGAACGCATCAACCTCGTCGAACACCCAGCACGAAGAGGCGAGAGACTGGTATTGATTAAGATGGCTGGGGATGCCGTTCCCGTTCCCCTCAAAAGTTTGGGGGACGGCACGGCACGCATGTTTCAAATCGCCCTTGCTCTTGAATGCGCGCGGGCCGGACGGAGAGAAGGGGTAGACTCTGAAGGCGAACAACTGTTCCTCGACCGAGATGTTGAAGAGCCTCCTCTCGATCCCCTCATTCTCCTCGATGAGGTGGAGAACGGCATTCATTACACGGTCCTTCCCGATTTGTGGCGGTTTATCCTCCGGATTTCCAAGCTCCACAAAGTCCAGGTCTTCGCCACCTCGCACTCGTGGGACTGTATCCTCGGCCTTCAGGCGGCCGCAGTCGATGTCCCCGATGCACAGGCCATGCTCATCCGGCTCGATCGTCAACCTTTAGCTACGAAGGCGGTTTTATTCGACCAAAAGGAACTTGCCATCGTGGCGCGGGATGAAATCGAGGTGCGATGATGGGTCTGCGTATGCTTCTTGTGGAAGGACAAGACGATCGGCATGTGATATGGGCACTCTTGAAGGCTCATAATGTTTCGGAGACTTTCAAGGTAGAGATTGCAGGTGGAATCGAGCCATTGTTGGAATCCATCCCTGTCCGCCTCAAGGCAAGCAATCTGGAGCAATTTGGCGTCGTGTTGGATGCAGATGAGAACATCCAAGCACGCTGGGAACAATTGAGGAGTCGATTGATTGACGGCGGCTGCGAGGAGGTTCCGGAGGTGCCAACGCAACTCGGTAGTGTAATTCAGATGAAGGACGGTCTTCGTGTCGGAGCTTGGCTCATGCCGGACAACACCCTGCCGGGCACGTTGGAGAGCTTTTTGGCTTTCCTCGTCCCAGAGTCCGATAAGCTACTACCGCCAGTCGATCGATTCCTGGACGGCATCCCGTTGGAAGACCGTCTATGCCCAAATGCACGATTACCCAAGGCTCGGATTCACGCATGGTTAGCGATTCAGGAGCATCCGGGAAAACCTATGGGCCAAGCCATAACGGCGAAATACATCGACGCTCATCGCAGCGTAGTTGCGCCGTTCATCGATTGGATTAAAGCCATGTTCATCGACTGAATCGATCGCATCTCTTGGGGCCGACTTTTCCATTAGGACGAAATGAAGGCGGCGTCAGCAAGGGTATGCCATGCTGACGCCGCAGGCTGAAAAAGTTAATATCCCTCGCCCTGGACCGTGCCGGCCATGGGGCCAATGCCTCCGCCGTAGCGGAAGTGCCAGCCCGCGGCGGCGCGCATGGCGTGAAGTTGTTCCTGACTCATCCCGTAGCGCACGAACCAGGGTTTGGCTTTCGCCTTGACGATCTCGTCGATTTGGCGAACGCGATCGGTGCATTCGCCGCGCGCGAAACGACTGCGCGCCTCTGGGCCGTCTTGCAAGAAATACTCTTTCCAAAAGGCTCGGCCACCCAGCACGCCGCTGGCTCCGCAGGCGACGGCCATCTCGACTTGATTCTTATATTTCGGGAAATCGACTCCGGCGCTGAGCAACACCCACGGACGCTCCGACGCCGCATCCAGAGCGCGAAGATTATCCATCAATGTGCTGTCGCTGTTCTTGCCCAGCCAACCGGGGAACTCGGCCTTGTAGATGTCGCAATAGCGGCTCAGGTAGCGGGCGCTTTCGATGACCGTCTCGGCCTTGCGATCGAGAAAACTCTTGCTATCCTTGTTCTCGCCGCCGAACGGGAAGGCGATCGTCTCCAAGAGCATTAAAATGTCATGTCGTTGACACTCTTCGTAAACCTGTTCGATGAGGGCGAACTGATGCTCGGCGCTCTCCGGCTCGGTCGGCTCGAACTGAGCCAACAGTTTCACAGCATCGGCACCCATCCGTTTGATCTTATCCACGCCCCAGCCCGGCTCGATTTCGCCGAGCGGAGCGCCGACGGAGCTTTCGCGAGCGGCGGACTTCTCGACGCGGACCAACATGCCCACGTTGGCGGGGAGATGAAAACTGGCGATGGTGTTCCACGCGCCGTAGTAGCCATCGACGAGGACGGCGCTGGCGTGTTGGCTCAGCGCGTCGGCGAGATCGACTTTGGCCTCGACCAATTCGGAATAAGTCGGCTCGCGGTTTTCTCCCTTCTTTTTGAGACTGTCCTTAATCATGCGGATCATGGAGTTATTCTGATCCGTGGCCACCATCGTGAGGGTGCCGTTGGCGTTGCAGATGCGCTGTAAGCCGCGCAGTTTGCCGGGCGTCAGATCGAGGGCTAACAGGCGAGAAACGCTACGAGCGTGAGACATGGAACAGGCCTCGTGTCAAGAGCAATTTTGACGTTACAACAGCAGCTATTCTAGGCATCTCGGCACGGAGAACAAGCGGTCGATTTCATACAATGTCCACGTCCAAAAGTTTCCACCCATTGGGAGCCTCTCCATGAAAAAGCTGTATTGCGCATCGCTGTTGCTGCTTATTTCCCTCGCGCCTCTGGCGAATCTCCTCGCCGACGACGAGAAGGAGGCGGGATTTGTCCCGCTGTTCAACGGCAAGGATTTCAGCGGCTGGCGTTTCAGCGGCGGCAAGGACGACGGAGCCAAGGAAGCGCCGAACTGGAAAGTAAAGGATGGAGTCCTCGCCCTCAGCGGAGGCGGCTCGCCTCATTTGGCGACCGAGAAGGAATACGCGGACTTTGAGTTGCGTTTGGAGTGGCGAGCGCTGAAGGAAAAGTACAACAGCGGACTCTTCCTGCGCAGCGGCCAAAAGGTAGGTGCCAATCAAATCAATCTCGCCAAAGGCAGCGAGGGAGCCTTCATCAACGGCAAGGTGAGCGGGGCGAAAGCGGTGCCTACCCTACAGAAGCCTCACGGCGAATGGAACGAGTGGCGCGTCGTGGTGAAGGGGGACAACGTGTCGTTTTGGTGCAACGGCCAACGGGCTTGGGAGGGGACGGGAATCAAGCCGGCGAAAGGCTACATCGGCCTGCAAGCCGAGGGAGCGCCGATGGAGTTTCGCCATCTTCGCATTCGAGAGATCAAAGGGGTCGTTCCAAAATAACTTCGGTTAGCCGCGATCCGATGGGGAGTGCCAAGCAGTCGCGCTCCCCTTCGGATCGCGGCCAACCGCCTCGATGGATTTTACGCCTTCGGCAGATGTTGCAGTGCCTCGCGGAATTCGGCGGCGTTTTGGAAACGTAGACTCGGATCGCGCTCGATAGACTTGAGTAGAAACCTCGACGTTTTCTCATCCATTTTTGGCATCAGCTCGCGCGGATCTTTGCCGGGGCTGTTCATGTGGCTGAGCAAGGTTTGCAACGATTGAGCCTTTTCCCACGGCAGCGCGGTCGTGTAGACTTCGTAAGCCGTGACCCCCAAAGCGAAAAGATCGACGCGATGGTCCGTCGTCGTGCGGCGAATCACTTCCGGTGCGAGATAGTTCGGCGTGCCAGTACGGTTGCCGGGCTTGCAAAACTCCGGACGATTCGGAATGGTTAAGCCGAAGTCGATCAGCTTGACGATGCCATCGCGCGTCACCATGACGTTGCGCGGGCAGATGTCGCGGTGCAAAAAACCTTGGTTGTGCAGATATTCCAAAGAGTCGGCGATCTGAGAGAGAATGCTAATCCGATTGCCCGCCAGTTGCGGACTCTTCGTCTCGATTAAGAAATTCAACCCCATGCCATCGACCAATTCCATCACGAGAAACGGCTCACCTTCGGTGGTCATGCCGTACTCGAACGTCTGCACGATGTTCTTATGCCGCAGCGACGTGCAAATCGCCCCTTCTTTGGGCTTGTTCAAACCGACGAAACGCAACTCGAACTTGGCCGTCTTCTCCTTGTCCAACAGCTTGAGACACACCGTCCGTCCGAGGCTCATGTCGCGCGCGCGCCACACCTTGGACATACTGCCCTGTCCGGTGCGGTTGAGCAACTCAAACCGCCGGCGCACATCGACCACCGGCAACTTGCTCTTGGGCTTCGATTGAAACCAACTAAACAGTCCCACGGACAGTCCCTCATCTTGTCTAGCCGCGCCCCGAAGGGGAGCGCGGGAGCAACTCCGCGCTCCCCTTCGGGGCGCGGCTAACCGTAAATTCAATGTTCGCAGTAGTCGATGATCTTGGCCACTTCGGTGCGAAGATCTTTGCGCGGTACGATGCGGTCGATGAAGCCGTGTTCGAGCAAGAACTCGCTGGTCTGGAACCCTTCGGGCAGTTCGAGGCGAACCGTGTTCCAAATGGTGCGCTTACCGGCGAAGCCGATGAGCGCGCCCGGCTCGGCCAAGGTGATGTCTCCTTGGAGCGCGAAGCTGGCAGCCACGCCGCCCATCGTCGGATTGGTCAACACGCATATGTAAAGTCCACCGGCGCGATCGTAGCGACCGAGCGCGGCCGAGATCTTGGCCATCTGCATCAGCGACAGAATACCTTCTTGCATCCGAGCGCCGCCGCCGGAACCGCTGACGAACAACAACGGCAGCTGCAAGCGCGTCGCCTCCTCGGCGGCGCGCGTCAGCTTTTCGCCGACGACCGAACCCATGCTGCCGGCCATGAAGGCGAAATCGGTGACGCCGAAGACGACGGGCCGACCGCGAATGAAGCCTCGTCCCACCACCGCCGCATCGAGCATTCCCGTCTTCGCCTGTTCGGCCTGGAGGCGTTCGGCATAGGGCAAACGATCCTTAAACTCCAATGGATCGCACGGACGCAGATCGGTAAACCACTCCTCGAAGCTGTCGGCATCGAGCAGCTGTGCGATGCGGTCGCGCGCCGGCAGATAGAAGTGATAAGTACATTCCGGGCAGACGTTCAGCCGCGCCTCCACCTCCTTGCGAAAGATGGTGGCCTTGCACTGCGGACAGCGAATCCACAGTCCCTCCGGCACACCACGCTTCGGTCGTTCCGGTAGCGACATCTCCGTTTTGCCGTCGTTCGGCGTCATCCTGTTCCCGCACTCTCTACTTCGAGGATCACACAGTCTCTCTCATCCTATCACAACGACGCGCCTTGGGAACGTCAAGCTCTCTTCGCCGTCCACCATGCAAATCGAATGAAACCAGAGAAATGGAAAAGGCTATTGCCGTAGACGCCACGGTGAAGTACTATGCAATTCAAGCGATTCGAGAACAGGGTGTTGGTTGCTTCCATAGAGAGCCTCCGAAGGATTGCACCCATGCTAATCACCTGCGGACGAATTCCCATTCTGAAGCGCCGAGCGCCGAGCGCCGAGCGCCGAGCGCCGAGCGCCGAGCGCCGAGCGCCGATTTCCCCCCCCCCTTTCCTAAACAGAATTGTCCTTGACATGACTGTCCGCAAGTCAAGAGCTTCTGTCTCGAACGTGATCGTGCGTCCAGCGGTGATGTTTATCCGAAATATGCGGATTTCCTGTCATCCAGATTGAGGAAAAGAACACTATCTCGGTAGAGATAAAAGAGAATCCTCGCCCCGAACGAGATGTGGATTCATGCAAGTGCAAGTACACCAAGCCATTCTCATGGAGATTCATCGGCGTCTTCTCGCTAAGGATAGATCGGCATTGAAAGATCTCGTGGGGGTTCTGCTGGAACCGATCGTTGGCGAGTTGACGCGATGTTTTCGGCGAGCCGATGAGCAGGTGATTCGAGACGCCGTCAACGATGCGCTCCTCGACGAGTGCGCGAATCCAGAGCGGTTCGATGCGTCTCACGGCGTTCCTTTGGATCGGTACCTCGCCGCGGCGGCGCGGAGGAACGTGCGGGACTGGGAACGCGGCGAGCATCGCCGTAAGCAGCGCGAGCAGAGGTATAGTTGCAAAAAAAAGGAAGCGAATGTCGCACTTGATCCGGCGGCGGCGAATATCCTACAGGAAGTGCAAGAAGGCCAACAACGGAAGATACAGTGCTTAGAGCGTGTTTGCAAATGGCTCATTCTTATAGTTCATGCGGGTCGTAACCGCCGGAGCATTAGATGAATCATCGCCACATATACCATCGTTTCGCTCACACGCGGGTTCCGCTCATAGTCCTTGCTCAGCCGACGATACCCCACGAACCAACCAAACGTCCGCTCCACTATCCAACGCTTGGGCAACAGCGTGAAGCCTACTGCCCCCTTCGCCCGGCTCACAATCTCCAGCACCCAGCCATAGATCATCCAGACACACCGGGGCGTTTGCTTGCAGGCATAGCGGCTATCCGCCCAAATCTTCTTCAGGCGCGGGAAGCGTTCTTTGGCTCGGTCCAACACGGCCTCGCAACCATCCTCGTCCTGGA
>JAJXWW010000094.1 GCA_021781415.1 Planctomycetota bacterium | reverse complement strand
AGCGCACCTCGCGCCAGAGTTCGGGCTTGTCCTGTCGGCGGACGATGCCAACGGTGCGTTGAAACATCTTGCGACCGATCCACAATTCGCCGTCGAGAGGCGTTTCGGGCAGCCCCTCGACAAACCAATCCGGCGCGAGATAAACATTGCCCAACCGCGAGAGAAATTGCTTGCCGTCCCAATAGGCGCGCACGCCGTCGAGCTTTTCGCTCATCCACCAGCCGGAGAGATCGGTCTGTTTATCCCAAGCCTCGGCGAGCAATAACGGCGGTCCTTGCTTGGCTTCACCCTTTGCCGATTCTTTGGCGCGAACGGGAACAGCGCCGCCGATGCGCGCTTCTTCCGCGGCATCGCCTCGTAGTTTTCGCAGATGTTTGCACGTCCTGCGTTCAATTCCCAGCGATTGATTGCGCCATGCGGGACAGGTACACGAATAGACGCCGCCGACGTTTTTGAGGATGTAGGGTTTACTGCCGGACCCCTGCATCTCCGTCGATTCGCCGTCTCTTAAATCGGCCATGAGAACTCCTCCATTGGGGACGGACGAAAGGAATGGAAGTGAGGGTGATTGTAACTTCCTGCAATGTTTGTTGCCAGCGCGGTAGGATGAACGAGAGGAGCGGATTTGAACTTGGATCATCGGAGGCGATGGTGCGTTGGCGCATTCGTTCGCAGTTGTTGCTGCCGTTGCTGTTGTTGTTGCTCGGCGTCTTGGGCCTGAGCGTGTGGATGGCCTTCGCCGCCGCCCAGCACGCGCGCGGGCAGATCGAAACGCGCGTCCGCGATGTGGCCCAGATCGTCGGCGAAGGAACCTTCCCCCTCGCCCCCTTGGAACGCAATCACGTTCTCTTATGGATCAAACAACTCTCCGGTGCCGATTATCTTCTCGTGAAGCAGGACGGCAAGCGGGCTAGTACGCTGGAAACGGAACCGGAACGCCTACCGGACGAGATCGGCGACGATTGGCGAACGCTGCGTTTAGGCCCTCCGATCCGCGCCGGTAGCGCGATGTATCTGTGCAGCGGCATTCATCTCCGCAAGGGCGGGAGCGCGGGGGATGTGTTGTACATTCTCTATCCGGAAAGTCTGTGGAAAGACGCCTTGTGGCAAGCAATTTGGCCGTTTCTCATCCTCGGTGGCTCGATGGGAGCGGCGTCGGTGGCGCTGGCGGTCGGGCTGGGGCAGGGGTTGAGCCGGCGCATCCGCGAAGTCGAACGGCGCACGCGCTCGATTGCCGGCGGCGATTTCAGCCCCATGCCGTTGCCGGCACGAAACGACGAAATACGCGATCTCGTTCGTTCCATTAACGAGATGGCGGAGCGGTTGGCGCAGTTTCAGGAGACGACGCGGCGCAGCGAACGATTGCGTTTGCTCGGGCAGGTCGGCGGCGGACTGGCGCATCAACTTCGCAACGGACTCACCGGCGTGCGTCTGGCCGTGCAACTGTTCGTCCGCGAATGCGCCGAACAGACGGATACGTCGGCTCTGGAGGTTGCTCTGAGGCAACTAAAATTGTTGGAGACGAATCTGAAACGATTTCTCGATTTAGGCCGCGACGGAGACGGTCGGCGCGAACCGTGTTCCGTGCCGGCGCTGGTGCAAGAGGCCATCGAATTGTTGCGGCCTCAATGCCAACATGCCAACATTGACCTGCGTTGGAAATGTTCGGCGGACGAGTGCAGTCTCCTCGGCGACGCGGGGCGCTTGGGCCAAATGATCCTCAACGTGCTGGGAAATGCCGTCGAAGCGGCGGGTCCAGGCGGTGTGGTCGAGGTCACACTGAGGCAAGAAGCGCCGTTATCTTCTCCAGCTCCGGTCGTAGTTCTTGAGGTGCGCGATTCGGGGCCGGGGCCGAATCCAGAGGTAGCCGAGCGATTGTTCGAACCGTTCGTCACCGGCAAGCCCGAGGGTGTGGGATTGGGCCTTGCGGTCGCGCGCCAAGTCGCCGAGGCGCATGGCGGCACCATTCGGTGGAGCCGTGAGGTCGGTTCGACCTGCTTTCGCATCGAACTACCGCTGCAAAGCGATTCGCTTTGAGTTTGCTTGCGGAATATCCGAACAACCGTCCGCTTGCTCTTTCATGGTTTCTTCTTGGGCTTCGATGCTGAGACCGGCTTCTCCAGGACGACCATCGGTACGATGTAGCAATTGGGCGGCAGGTTGGTCTGATCGTTGGTGATGACACCACCGGGGACGATCTGGGCTTGATTGTCCGGCACGATTTTAATGCTCTTCTGGTTCAGAAGACGGGTCTGGTGCATGGGGTGGTTCTCCGCTAATCTGGACGGCCTGAAATTGTTGACGATCAATCTCTTGTCCGTCGGCCAACACCACGAAATCATAGCTCCCCGCATGCTGAAGTAGCAAGGGGGGAACGGGTATCATAAGATTTACCTTACTCTTGCGCTCGGCAAAAGCCATCTCGGCGATGCGTGCTTGGGCGATAATTTGATCGGCTTGTAGGTCGTGAACATCCACCGATACGGCATATTTTCCTATGCCATCCGTCAGTTGAAGGAATGCCATGAATGGGTGCGTAGGATGGGGAAACTGCGGAAAGTTCCAGCTGTCGAAAATGCCGATGATGCTGATTTTGCCGGTCACGGCCTCGACGATGGTATGGTCGCAGAGCAAGATGGCCTTGCATCTCGGCGGAGGTTTTTTGCCCTTTCCTGCGCGTTTCTTCGCCATTTCTCCTCCATCCGCATCTTACGCAACCCCGGAACCAATCGCCGACTTCTATCGCTTCATTTTCGCCGATCTGCGATCGAGCGTCAAGGAAAATCCCGATCAAAATCTTATCCCGATTCGATTGTCATCGATGCGAAAGCTAGGCACTGGCGAACTTGTGTCGATGTCGGCCTACGGATAGGATCGAAATTGGGGCGGAGGAAAAGAGTCGGAATTATACCATGAAACACATCTTAATTATCGACGATGAAGAATCGGTCTGTTGGTCGCTGCAGCGCGCCTTGCAGCGCGAGGGGTATTCCGTCGCCGTGGCCGCCTCCGCCGAACGAGGGTTCGTCTTGCTGGAAAAACAACGGCCCGACGTACTCGTACTCGACGTGCGCTTGCCGGGCATGGACGGTCTGACGGCGTTGACGCGCATCCGACAAATCGCTCCGGATTTGCCGGTAATCGTTGTGACGGCGTTCGGCGATTTGCCGACGACGGTTCGCGCCGTCGAGGGTGGAGCGTTCGATTATTTGGCCAAGCCCTTCGATCTGCAAGAAGCCATCGAATGCGTGCAGCGCGCCCTGTTGCGGCGTCCGGTCGTGGAATCCGTGCCGGAACCCAGCGAGGCCGCGGCCAGTCCCGAAGAGATTGTCGGTCGTAGTTTAGCGATACAAAATGTCTTCAAGCGCATCGCCTTGGTGGCTTCGCGCGATTCCTGCGTCCTTATCACCGGCGAGAGCGGCAGCGGCAAGGAACTCGTCGCTCGCGCCATCCATCGCTATAGTGCGCGGCGCGAGCGGCCGTTTCTGCCGGTCCACATCGCCGCCTTAAATCCGAATCTGGTTGAGAGCGAACTCTTCGGCCACGCGCGCGGGGCGTTCACCGGGGCGACGCAAGCTCGATCCGGATTACTAGCCTTGGCCGATGGCGGCACGGTTTTTCTCGACGAATTGGCCGACATCCCTTTGCCGGTGCAGGTGAAATTGTTGCGCGTGCTGGAACACAACGAAGTGCTGCCCGTGGGAGCCACGCAACCGCAGCCGTTGAACATTCGCATTTTGACGGCCACGCATCAAGACTTGACGCGCCGCGTTGCCGAGGGACAGTTTCGCCACGATCTGTTTTTCCGTCTCAATGTCTTTCAAATCGCGCTGCCTCCGCTGCGCGAACGAGTGGAAGACATCGAGGCGTTGGCCGAACATTTCTTGCGCCGTTTTGAACCGCGCTCGCTGCCACTCTTGCCGGAGACGCTGCGCTTTCTGCAATCCCTGCCCTGGTTCGGCAACGTCCGCGAGCTGCGAAACGCCTTGGAACATGCCGCCATCGTGGCACGCGGTGGACCTCTGTTGCCGGAACATTTTCCGACGATTGCCGCCGATCCGAGCGGGCTTTCTCCGGTCGAGCAGTTGGCGACGACGGTGCGCAGGTGGCTGGCCGAGCGTCTGCGCGCCGGTGGAGCGATCCCACCCAGCAACCTCCACGCCGAATTGTTGCACGTCGTCGAACCGGCTCTGCTCGAAGAGGTCATGCGCCGCGTACAAGGCAATCGCTGGGGAGCGGCTCAGTGGTTGGGACTCAACCGCGCCACCGTGCGGAAAAAGCTGGCTCAATACGATCTCTATCAATCGCCGCCGACGGAAGCGGATGAGGAGGAGGGAGTGGGTTAATCTTCCAAGCGCGCAGGAAGAATCGTGGCCTCGACGCTTCCGAATCCGACGCGATAGCCGTCGCCCTGACACCACGCCGTCATCGTCACGCGGTCGCCGTCGAGTAGAAAAGTTCGCGTCTCGTCGCCGACCTTCACGGGGCGAGAACCCCGCCACGAGAGTTCCAACATACTGCCATACGATTCCGGCGTCGGGCCGCTAATGGTTCCGGAGGCGAGCAAATCGCCCGGACGCAGATTGCAACCGTTGACGGCGTGATGTGCAACTTGCTGGGCCAGCGTCCAATAGAGATAGCGGAAATTCGAGGCACAAACGCGCGCGGGAGCGTTCATCTTCGCCCCTTGGACATAGACTTCGAGTTGAATGTCATACGTCGCGCGGCGGGGAGCGTTGAGATAGGGCAGCGGGAGGGGGTCTTGGGGCGGAGCGGCAACGCGGAACGGTTCCAGCGCCTCCATCGTCACGATCCACGGCGAGATCGACGTGGCGAAGTTTTTACCTAAAAACGGTCCCAAAGGTACATATTCCCACGCCTGAATGTCCCGCGCGCTCCAATCGTTGAGCAGCACCATGCCGAAGAGATGCTCCTCGGCGTTCGCGATTGGGATGGGCTGGCCGAGTTCGTTGCCGATCCCCACGAAGGCAGCCATCTCCAACTCGAAATCGAGGGAACGACTCGGACCATAAATCGGCGTCGCGCCGTTGTCCGGATTGCTCTGACCGAGCGGACGGCGCACGTTGGTGCCACTTGCAATAATGGAGCTTGCGCGTCCGTGATAGGCGACGGGAAGATGCAGCCAGTTCGGTTGCAGCGCCTTGTCCGCGCCGCGAAACATGGTGCCGACGTTCGTGGCGTGTTCGCGCGACGAGTAGAAGTCGGTGTAGTCGCCGATGCCGGCGGGCAGCAGCATCTCGACGTCGTTCCTCGGCGCGAGGACTTGGGCCAACAACTCGGCATCGTCGCGCAGGGTCGATTCGTCCGCGGCGAGCAATTGCTGCAAACGTGCCCGCACCTCGCGCCATACCGTTCGTCCTTGGGCCATGAAATCGTTCAGCGACCCGCTATCGAAGACGCGCCGGCCCTGCATAGAAGGCACATCGAGCATTCCCATCGCTTCGAGGGCGGTAACATCGACGATGTGTTCGCCGAGAGCCACGACGATGCACCGTTCATTCCCATGCCGGCGACAAACGCCATAGGGCAAGTTCTGAAAGGAAAAATGCGACTGGGACGGTACGGGCACAAAGGATTGCATGAAGGAGCCTCCTCTGATTCGGTTAGCCGCGACGCGAAGCGGAGCGCGCCGGTAACGCGCTCCGCTCCGCGTCGCGGCTAACCAATGGACTACGAAGATATTTTAGTGATCTTGTCGCATTGCCGATGATTGATGTAGTCGATTCGAGTCGATGAGGAGGTCGATCCGTGCGCAAAGTATGTAGTCTCGTTTGCGGTCTGATGCTAATGTTGTCGGCTGCACGCGGCGAGGAGTTGCCGACCTGTCCCCCGACGAAAGCACCCGGCTGTTACGTCGAGCAGTGCCGCACGGTCAACCGTACGATACTCAATGCGGTTATCACCGAGACGAAGTGCGTTACCGAGGTGGAGCAGAAGAAGGGTTACACCGTAAAGTTCAAAGAAATACCGACAACCGTTCCTTTTACGCGCATGGTTCCGGTATGTCGAATCGATCCCCAAACCGGCCAAACGATAACGGAGATGCAACCGCAAACGGCGATGCAAAAGGCGACCACGACCTACATCGTCGTCCTACCGCCAGAACCGCCGCTGACCACAACGAAGAAAGTGGAACAGAAGCGCATGGCGTTGCAAGTCACCGTCGGCCATGCCCCGGCGGAGGTAATCGAGAAGATTCCGGTGCGTTGCCGTTGCAAATAGGCGAACCGGCGGCGTAAGCCGCCGGGTTGAATCGAACACCCGGCAGCTCACGCCGCCGGTTCGCCGGGTGTTCGCATTCCACCCGGCAGCTCACGCTGCCGGTTCGCCGGGTGTTTGCATTCCACCCGGCAGCTCACGCTGCCGGTTCGCCGGGTGTTTGCATTCCACCCGGCAGCTCACGCTGCCGGTTCGCCGGGGGAGTGTAAGCGCGTGGGGGCCAGGGCGGTATCGCGAGCCAGGAACGGCGTCCCGATCAACCAGAACAACGCGCCGACGAGAATCACGCCGGAGACGGCGAGAAAGGCGGCGTCCATGTTCGCCTGACCGCCTACGGCATAATGGTCGGCGATAAGCCCCATCAGTTTCGGTGAAAAGGCATCTCCAAATAGGTGAATAATCAGGATATTGATGGCGAAGGCTTGGGCGCGCAGCGCGGGATGCGTGACGTTGGCGAGGATGGTGTTGGTCGGCCCCGTGTTAAAGAACAAGAAGAAACAGGCGAGAAAAATGAGGAGCCAAGCCCAGGGAAACGGCACTTTCAATACGGCGAGAAATAGGGGAAAGGCGACGAGCATCGACAGGCCGGAAATGAGGAAATACGATCCGGAGAAGCGAGAACGCAGGCGATCGCCCACGATGCCGCCCAAGAGCGTCGCGCTCAAACCGGAGACGACAACGATGCCGCCGAAGATGATGTTGACGCGGCCGGGATCGGGTTGATTGCGATAGGTATGGATGTAGTCCGGCATCCAAATGGCGATACCGCCGATGGCAAAAGTCATGGCGGTCATCCCCAGCGTATCCAAGACGTAGGACGGTGTTCGCAGCAAGATCAGGTATTCCTTCAGCCTCGGTCGCCGAACGGCATGACCGGATGCGAGATCGGCCTGTCCACTTTTCGGTTCGGGCATGAACCAGCACCAGATGCCCAATAGGATTCCGGGCGGGACGACCCAGTAGAATGCGTCCGGCCAACCGAGCAATCCGCCCAAACCGTAGCCGAGCGCGCTGCCGACGGGTATGGCCGCATAGAACCACGCCAGAACGCTGCCGCGGATTTTCACCGGATAGAGATCGGAAATCAACGTCGGCGCGATCGGACCATACGCGGCCTCGCCTACCCCGATGAAACAGCGCGTCAATAACAGGAATCCGAACGATCCGAAGAATAACATTCCTCCGCCGATCGCCATCCCTTTGCCGTCGTGCAGCGATCCAGCGAGTCCCGAAGCGCCGCTGGCCAAACTCCACAGCACCACGCCGACGGCGATCAGCTTCCAGCGCGGCACACGGTTGGCAAGGCCGCCGAACAGCGGCGCGATGAGCATGTACGACACCATAAATGCCAATATCAGATCGCCAATACGCTCTTTATTGTGCTTGCCCAACTCGGCTCGTTCGGGATTGAGCGCCGCCGCCGCCGTCAGGGGAGCATAGCCCGACGGCGAGGCCAAGATGCCAATCGTGCCGGTCAAACGCACCGCATCCGATTCGCGATACGGCAGCAGTTGACGTTCGATCGCCGATACGTTTGCCGCCAACACTTGGCGGTCGATGTAATTGAACAGGTTGATGAGAAGCAAGAGAATGAGTGCCGATCGCGCGCCGGGCAACGGCATCTCGCGCGGAGTGGGAAAGGGTGGAGCGGCACTCGAGTCGGATGCCGTTCGAGCCGGTACGTTGGAGGGATTGGGAGAGAGTGGGCCATTTTCCGTCATTTTTTATTCCCTGGAATCGCCGGACATTCGCGCCCGAAAGGACGCACGCCGACAAGGGAACATCGTAACGAGTCGACAGAAGATAAGCAAAGAGAAAACGAGCGGATGAGTGGATCGATCGAAGCGCGTGGCCGACTCCTCTTCGGCCTTCCGCTTCGGAGAATCGCTCGGTCCAAAATTGCTATGGCGTGCGCGCGAGGGGTCCGTATGATCCTTCCGCTTGGATTGGGTGTTTCTCCGCAACACGACTTGAGCAGGAGGATAAATCGCATGACGGAGGCAAACTGGGGAAGATTGACCCCTCGCAAAATGATTTTTGGCTCGTTCGCCGTGGGACTCTTGGCTCTGGGCGCATTGTGGTTGGCCGACCCTGACGCCTTCCCGACCGGGCCATTCACCGAGGCCGAACAGCCCACACCTCCCTTGCCCCCCAGCGACGGTAAACCGCCCCTCACCGACGCCGAGCGCATCGTTCACTTGCGCCGCGCGATCGACGAACAAGGCAAGTATCTCGATGGGCTAAATAAAGAATTAAACGATCCGAAAAATGAGTACCATAAAGCCGAGGCACAGTTTCAACGGCTCGATAACGAGCGCTCGTCCCTTCGACAAGAGATCGATGATTTGAAAGCGTCTGGCAACGCCGCCGGTGCGGCACAAAGCGAGGTGAAACTCCAGGAGATCGAATCGCGTTGGAAGCAGAGCCAAGAGCGCTTCAATTTGGCTTTGAAGGAACATCGAACGCTCCAACAGAGCATCGACGCCACGAAGGGCCAAATCCAGCAGGATAAACAAGCGCTGGCCACGCTAACCAACGTGGCTCCGGCCGGCCCATCCACTCCGACCAACGCTGGCGCGTCGGCAACGACGATTGCGAAAGCCCCGGAGAAAACGCCGGAGTCCCCCCCGCTCGCGCCGATCCCGACTTCCCCGTTGGCTGTCGCGTCTACTACCGCCTCGTCTCCTCCCGCCACATCGACCTCGAATTCCACGCCGACAACTCCAGGCGACCGCGTATCGCGCGAAGTCGAGCGCGCGAAGGAAGAAGCTAAGCGCAAGGAGGACGCCGCCCAAAAAGCCGAGGGTCAGGTCGAAACCATCAACAAACGCATTGAGGTTCTCAACGAAGACATTCGCGTGACGAAACAGCTCTTGGACGCGCGGCGGAAAGAAGCCGACGACGAGCAGAAGGTCAAAAGCGACCTCGAACAACAATTAAAACAAAAGACATCCGCAAAGGCTCCCGAGGCGGAGCTAAAGGAGATCTCGCACCGAATCGACGTGGCCGGACAACGCTTTCATAAGGAACTCGGCGAAGTACGCATTACGACCGATCATCTGCACGACTTGCAGAAAGAGCTTAGCGCACTCCAAGCGTCGCAAATTCGGGCTTTGAACCAGGCCGCCCAAGCCAAACAAGCCGCCGACGACGCCGAGGAGAGGATCGTCCAACTCCAGAACCCTTTCCGCCCGCGGAACATCGTGCATTGGCTTCTGCACCACGGGCCGCGTCTCGTGCTGATCGCCCTGGGTATGTTCTTGTTCTATCGCCTGTCGCGTGCTTTTAGCCGGCGCGCGATGGAATTCATGGCTCAGGGCACGAGTAAGCGAGGCACTAAACAGGATCGCGAAAACCGCGCCCAAACGCTGGCCGGCGTCTTCAACAGTGCGCTGTCGATGCTGGTTCTCGGCGGCGGCAGTTTGATGATGTTCGATGAGGTCGGCATCCCCATCGTGCCCCTCATGGGCGGTGCCGCCGTCCTCGGTTTGGCCGTCGCCTTCGGCGCGCAGAACCTCATCAAGGATTATTTTTCCGGTTTCATGGTGTTGCTCGAAGATCAATACGGCATCAACGACGTGGTGAAAATCGGCTCGATTTCCGGACTGGTCGAGCATATCTCGCTGCGGACCACGGTTCTGCGGGATCTCGAAGGCGTCGTCCACTTCATCCCGCACGGAACCATCACGACGGTAAGCAATCAGACGCACGGGTGGTCGCGCGCCCTGTTCGACGTTGGCATCGACTACAAGGAAGACATCGACCGCGTGATGGCCGTCCTGCTCGATTTGGGTCGAGAATTGAGACAAGATCCATCGTTTGCATCGCTTATTCTCGACGATCCGGAGATGCTGGGCGTCGATAATCTCGCCGATTCGTCGGTGATTCTCAAATTCTTCATCAAAACCCGTCCCCTTCAACAGTGGACGATCAAGCGCGAAATGTTGCGGCGCATCAAAAAGCGGTTCGGAGAACTTGGCATCGAAATACCCTATCCGCATCAGACGGTACACCATCGTTACGACGGGCCGCCTCCGGTCGGCCTGCCCGACGCAACGTACCCCCGCGCGGCGTGAACGCTTGCCCCGTTTCGCCGCGCCCGAACGGAGCCGGAAGCGTTAGCGACGGTACATGGAACCCGTCGCGAACGCTTCCGGCTCCGACGATTGATTACGGTACATGGAACCCGTCGCGAACGCTTCCGGCTCCGACGATTGATTACGGTACATGGAACCCGTCGCGAACGCTTCCGGCTCCGACGATTGATTACGGTACATGGAACCCGTCGCTAACGCTTCCGGCTCCGATGATTTCATTGCCTTGGTCGAACCCGTTCGTCGAGGCGCGTGTCCGTCGTCTATCCCTCGCAAGGATGGCGCGATAGCATCCTAACGGGGAAAAACTTGGACACCTGGCATGAGGACGGACACATGGGCAAGGACACGTTTCATGGACCGCTCGAACGGGTCGATGCCTGTTGCTGGCGGATTCCCAAGAGCTACAAACAGGGCATGCGCGTCGATGGCCTGATTTTCACCGACGAACACTTGCTGGAACAACTCAAAA
Source organism: Planctomycetota bacterium (assembly GCA_021781415.1). Lineage (GTDB taxonomy): Bacteria > Planctomycetota > Planctomycetia > Gemmatales > Gemmataceae > JAJPHU01. The sequence goes on along the minus strand of JAJXWW010000094.1, from coordinate 13,287 downwards.
TGGATCAAGCGCCCGATCAGGTCGCCAACGTCGCATTTTTGCCCGGCATCCAGTACGCCAGCCTGGCCATGCCGGACATCCACTGGGGCTACGGCTTCTGCATCGGCGGCGTCTGTGCCACCGATCCGGAGGAAGGCGGCGTCATTTCTCCCGGCGGAGTAGGATACGACATCAATTGTGGCGTCCGACTGATGCGTTCCAACCTCTTCTACCGAGACGTCAAGCCGCATCTGCGCGCCTTGGTGGACGAACTGTTCCGCAATGTCCCCACCGGCGTGGGTCGCTCAGGGCGCTACAAGTTCGACAAAAAGGAGCTGCACAATCTTCTTTCTCAAGGTTCGCGCTATCTGCTCGGTCGCGGCTTGGCGACTCCGAGCGACATCGAATACACGGAAGCCCACGGATGGCTCGACGGAGCGGACCCAGACAAGTTGAGCGATCGCGCCCTGATGCGCGGGGCGGATCAGTGCGGCACGCTCGGTTCGGGCAATCACTTTCTCGAAGTGCAAGTCGTCGATCATATTTTCGACGAAGAAGCGGCGTCTCCGTTGGGACTAGAGAAGGACATGATTTGCGTGATGATCCACAGCGGTTCGCGCGGACTGGGTTATCAGGTGTGCGACGACGCCCTGGCCGCGCTTCGCAACGCGCCGAAGAAATACGGCATCGAGTTGCCGGATCGTCAACTGGCCTGCGCTCCCATCGACAGCCCGGAGGGCGAACACTACATCGCGGCCATGCGCGCCGCGGCAAATTTCGCCTGGTGCAATCGCCAACTGATCATGCAGCAGGCGCGCGAAGTGTTTGCCGCCGTGTTCGGCCGTTCGTGGCAAGAATTGCAGATGAACCTGATCTACGATGTGTGCCATAATATCGCCAAGTTCGAGGAACACGTCGTCGAGGGGAAGCGCAAGAAGGTTTGGGTGCATCGCAAGGGGGCGACGCGCGCGTTTCCGCCGGAACATCCGGAGATACCGGCGATGTATCGCAGGATCGGCCAGCCGGTCATCATCCCCGGCGACATGGGCCGTGCCAGTTGGGTGCTGGTCGGGCAACCGGGCAGCATGGAGAAGACCTTCGGAACGACCTGCCACGGCGCGGGCCGGGCCATGAGCCGAACCGCCGCCGTCAAGGATGCCGCCGGTCGCCGCATCGACAAGGAACTGGAAGCGCGCGGCGTCATCGCGCGGGCGCAGAGCCGCAAGGGACTCGCCGAAGAGCAGCCCAAAGCGTACAAGAACGTCGATGATGTCGTCGAAGTGGTTCATCGCGCCGGGTTATCGAAGAAGGTGGCGCGGATGCGCCCGATCGGCGTCATCAAAGGGTGACGAGGATTGCGGTTAACCGAGTCTCGCATTGCGAAATTCGGTCTTACCTCGCTAAGATGGGCGGAATTGGTTCAGATGGCAATTGCCGAGAATGCTAGGAAACTCACATGACCGCAGCGAATACGGGCAAAGGCAAGGAGCGCGACGAGAAGCCGGAGTCGAAGGAGAGTGTACCGGCGCGTCACTTCATTCAGGAGATCGTGGACGAACATCGCAAGACCGGCAAGTTCGAGGGTCGCGTCCAGACCCGCTTTCCTCCGGAGCCGAACGGCTATCTTCACATCGGTCACGCCAAGTCGATTTGCCTCAATTTCGGCCTCGCTGCCGAGTTCGGCGGCAAGTGCAATCTGCGCTTCGACGACACCAATCCGGTCAAAGAGGACATCGAATATATCCATTCCATTATGGAAGACGTGCGCTGGCTCGGTTTCCAATGGGATGGCCTGTTCTATGCTTCCGACTATTTCGAGCAACTCTACGACTGGGCCGAACAACTCGTAAAGGCCGGTAAGGCGTATGTGTGCGATCTGACCGGAGAGGAGGTGGCCCGCTATCGCGGCGATGTCAAGGGCGGCAAGGAAAGCCCTTATCGCAATCGCAGTGTGGAAGAGAATGTCGATCTTTTTCGTCGCATGAAGGCCGGCGAATTTCCCGATGGTTCGCGGACGCTGCGGGCCAAGATCGACATGAATTCGCCGAATTTCAACATGCGCGACCCAGTGCTGTATCGCATTCTGCACGCCGAGCATCCGCACGTCGGCAACAAGTGGTGCATCTATCCGATGTACGATTGGGCGCACGGACAGAGCGATTCCATCGAGCGTGTCACGCATTCCATCTGCACCCTGGAGTTTGAAAACCATCGCCCGCTCTACGATTGGTGTCTCGACGCGCTGGGCATCTATCATCCGCAACAGATCGAATTCGCCCGTCTGAATCTTACTTACACCGTCCTCAGCAAACGGCGACTGATCGAATTGGTGACGGACGGCCTCGTCCATGGCTGGGACGATCCCCGGATGCCGACGATCGCCGGCATCCGTCGCCGAGGCTATACGCCGGAAGCGATCCGCGCCTTTTGCAAAGAGATCGGCGTCGCCAAGTTTAACGGCACCATCGACGTGGGACGTTTGGAGAACTGCGTCCGCGACGATCTCAACCGCCGCGCTCCGCGCGTTCTGGGAGTTTTACGGCCTCTGAAGGTGGTTATCGACAACTATCCCGAAGGCCAAGTCGAGGAGTTCGACGCCGTGAACAATCCGGAAGATCCCAGCGCCGGCACGCGCACCTTGCCGTTCTCGCGCGTGCTGTACATCGAGCAAGACGACTTCCGCGAAGACCCGCCCAAAGAGTTTTTCCGTCTCGCACCGGGTCGCGAGGTTCGGCTGCGCTATGCCTATTTCCTCAAGTGCATCGGCGTCATTAAGGATGAAAATACGGGGGAAGTCCTCGAATTGCACTGCACCTACGACCCGGAGACCAAAGGGGGGAACGCGCCGGACAATCGCAAAGTGAAGGCGACCATCCATTGGGTCTCCGCCGAACACGCTCGGAAGGTGGAGGTTCGGCTCTACGAACATCTCTTCACCAAACCCGACCCGGACGATGTGCCGGAGGGACAAGACTACAAAGCCACCCTCAATCCGCAATCGCTCGTGACGTTGACCGACTGCCGCGTCGAACCGAGTTTGGCGTCGGCGACGGTCGGCGAGCGCTTCCAGTTCGAGCGATTGGGCTACTTCTGCGTCGATCCCGATTCCAAGCCCGGAGCGCTCGTTTTCAATCGCACCGTCACGCTGCGCGACACTTGGGCCAAGATCGACGGCGCGAAGAAGAAGCGATGACCGAGTGCAAACGAAGGCGTAGGTTACGATCCGTTTGCGCCCAATGTTTCCATCGTTTCAATTTGGAAACGCCTAGATCGAATCCGACGCCCCAGCGTTCGATCGTGCGGGATTCGCAACCACTTGAGTGATGAGAGGTTGCGATTAGCACTTGAAATGGGAGATGCTTCGGCACGATGGTTGCAATCCATCCTCACACCACTTTCCTATCGCCCCGGGACGTACCATAGGCTCGATGGAATCGCGGTGGGCGATGCAATTTCGGTGGGTCGTTTTGATTGCCCTTTGGACGAGCTTTATCGCTCCGATATTCTCGACGCCGTCGAGACCCTCGCCGACTCGGAAGGTATATCCACACGCTACGTCTTCAGAAAAATCGAACGAAAAACCCAAGTGGCGGAGACCGAGCGAGAACCTTACGAAGAAGTAATCCAATCGCTCTTGTACTCGCTGCGTTTGCGGCGCATATTGGTTCTATCACGTTGATTGGGCGACAGCGTGATAGGGCCAGCTCTCATCCGTGGGAGCTGGTTCTTTTTTTGCGCTCCCCTCGCTGCCTCCACGCATAGAACAGAAACAATAGGATCGGCACAATAGGCCAGGCGATCCACGGCATCATCTCCCACCATTGAGGTAACGGATCGTCCAACAGCATCTCGAACGAAACGTCGACCGAACCGCCTTGCCCGTCGATGTGGAGGGTTACATCCCACCATCCCGATTCCGGTAGATCGACGACGGCGGCCTGAAAGAGCTTGTTCGTCGCCGCCGCCGTTGTAGCCGACAGCCGAATCGCATCCTGGGGATGAGCGCGCGGCCTCGCACATACTTCGATGGCTCGCTCCCCGATCGGCTCTCCCGTCGCGGCATCTTGGACAAAAACGCTTATGTCCACGAGACCGGCGCGCGGCGGAGTCGGCGAAGTGAACGCGCTGATCCGATAACCGCCTCGCCGCTCCGACAGACGTATCGCACCGCCATCCGCACGTAATCCGGAACACGAGAGGAACCACAGAATCGCAACCAAGGACAGGGGAATCTTCTCGATCATGTCGCATCGTCTCATCCCGGCGTGCCGCGCATCTGCATCGGTTGAAGGAGAATCCACGCACCGGCTAGAAACAGGAATGCCATTAACAACGCCCAAGGCAGCACGAGTTGGATGGCGCGCGAGAAGTCGGGCATTTGCTCTCGTGCCATTCGGTATCCGGTATAAAGCGATAGTAAGAATCCGAAATCGAGAAAGAGTATCTCGAGCCAAGGAAGCCAGCCGCCGACGGGGCGACAACACCCCGGAAGCCACGATGGTTCGCCAAAGCCCGCCATGCCGAGATCCGCCGCGAACCGCTGCATCACCGGCACGATGGTATCGTAACTGGTCAGCAAGTGAAAACTGTAATGTGCCAGCCACATGGCGAAGCCGAGAGGAATCAGCGCGAACGAGAAGCGCGTCGCCGTCTCCACCAGACCCGCATGGAGACCGCTCCATCGACGACTTACGAACGCCGCGCAGCCGACGCACGCCAACGGCACGACGACCAAAGCCAGAAAATAACCGACCGCATCGGTCCACCGAGACGGATGCGCCTCGCGCCAGGAGACGACGGGAGCGATCATCCCCGCGGCGTTGGCGAACGCGCCGAAAACGACAACCAAAACCAGAGCGGCGAGATCAGTGCGTCGATGCAGCCGACCGATGCCAGAACGAAACGCCTCGCGCCACAGTTCCGAAGCCGGAAGATGGGCGGTGATGCCGATATTTTCATGGGGACAAGCGTGGATGCAATCGAGGCAAAACGTGCAATCGAGGTTGCCCGTCTTGCGCGGCGGAAACAGCCGCAACTCGCAACCGGGGATGCCGTCGCGGCCTCGGAGACAATCCTTGCTGCTACAGGTGAGACACACCTGCGGATCGCGCACCTTCACCTCCAATGGTGAAACGAGCGACTGGACGAAATTGAATTGACCGATGGGACAGACGTATTTGCAAAAAGTGCCGCCGCGAAAAAAGCCGTCGATTGCAAACGCTCCGGCAAAATAGCCCAGCGCCAGCCACGCCGTCCACCGCGGGCTATCCCACAGAGCGAACGCCTCGTAAGCCCATAAAAACACGGCGAGGAGCAACACTGCCGGCCATTTACTCCGCAACCGGCGCGGCCACGGCAACCCCTTCGGCAGCCAGCGCCGCGCCAGCGTTCGCGGCAGCGTGAACGGACACGCCATGCAGAAGACATTGCCGACCGAGAGCAAACCGAGAATGAGCAAGCCGCGCCAATGAATCCACGGCAGCACTCCGGCCAGATTCATCGCCCCGACTTGCGGCCCGCGCAGACCGTCCCAAATTAGCACAAATGCCAGCGCCAATAAGGGTAATTGGAAAACCAGACGCGCGTGTCGCCAACGGAGAAAACGACCGAGGACAGGGAACCGTAACAAATCCCCTTTTCGTTCTCGCGCTCCCGCGTGGGGACGAGAAGGGGACTGCGGAACGGCAACCATCGGCAACGGCATTCTCGGCGAACCGGCAGCGTAAGCTGCCGGGTGAAGGACATGGGAACGATTACCCGGCAGCTTACGCTGCCGGTTCGCCGACCTTCCCGACATCAGTTGCACGCCGAGGGCAAACAGCGGCAAGAGAAATACCAGCGAACCCGGAACCCACATGAGAACGCCAGCCGTCGCCTGATCCTCCAACGCCGTCGTTCCGCCCAGGCGCGGCACCTCGGCGTAGTAGGGATACAGCAGATGGTTCGAGAACGTCAGTAGGGCCGACAGCACGGTATTCTGCACGTCGGCGAGAAGCAGGTACGGCAACAGCAACCACTTCGACCAGCGCGGCCGACTCGGATAAGGCCGAATCACCGGATACCAAAACAGCAACCCCGCACTCAGGAAGCATAGGTGTTGTGCATAATGCCATCCGTTGGATCGTAAAGCGATCTCATAAAGCGCCGGAATGTGCCATCCCCATGCGGCGACGATGAACAGAGGTAGAGCCGTAGTCGGATTCGTCAATCGCTCGAACAGTCGCCGGAGAGACCGAGAACGCAAGAGGGGTGCAATCCAATACGATCGAATCGGTCGTGGCAAGCCTCTCAGGAGCGGAAATAGCGGCGCGCCCAGCCAGAGCAACGGTGGCGCGAACATCATCAACAACAGATGCTGCAACATATGGACATGCAACAGCAGCGATGCGAACGTCTCGATGGGCGAGCCTAGCGCCAAGAAAAGAAGAGCTAATCCACCTCCAAACGCCGCCAATTGTCCGCCGTGCCATCGTTGTGAATCGCGCCGACGCAGCTGCAACCACCCGCGTCCGTAGACCAGTGCCGTTAGGGCAAGCGCGCCGACCATCCACGGATCGAAGGGCCAGGATCGCAGAAACGCATCGAGAATGGGGTTCATCGTGGTTCTTTAACGAAAACACATCGCGCATCGACTTCTCTACCTGCCGTCCCAGACTGCCTCGCTTGCTAGATGGATCGCGCCGATTCGCCGAGTCGGTAGCTTGCGCTTAAATGGCAAGTTGTTACGGAGTAAATAGTTATGAAATCGACGCCTCCAAAAGTAGCTTGCGCTTAAATGAAATCACGCCCAATGGGGCCGATAGCGAGCTTGTCTTCGCCTTCCCCCTTCTAAGACGTTTGTTGCTCATCGGTGAGCGACAAAAATCGTTGTCGCTCACCGATGAGCGTTTGGTGAGCGACAAAGTTATTTCATGCTCATCGGTGAGCGACAAAGTTATTTCTCGCTCGCAGGTGAACGTCAAAAAACAATCCTTCCCTCCGTGACGGTCAGTAGTTCAGAGAATGCATAGACGGCAGGGCGACGGCCACGGCTCTCGCGGATTGTTTTCAACAACTCATTTGCTGGTTCCGATAAGATACTCAGGATACGTCGAGCAGAGGGTGCGGGTATCCGGGACTCCTCAATAAAGTGGGAGGCGTTGAAAATTGGAGTGTTGAACAAGAAGTCCAGGGCGCGGATAGCGTGTTGCGAGTGCGTCTTCTCTACGATCCACTCCTTGCGCCGTTGATACAACTCAAGAATATGCCGAGCTTTGCCTTCGTTCTGCCCAGCCTGATGAGTCAGAGCTTTCAAGAAGAAGCAGCACCAGCCGGTCCAGTCATCGTCACGAGATACAGCGAGCAGCCAGTCGTAGTAATCTTGGCGATTCGACTCCAAGTATTCGCTCAAGTAGAACATCGGAGCTTGCAAGAGCTTTCTGGAAAACAGAAATAGCGGAATCAGCATCCGACCGATCCGGCCGTTCCCATCGAGAAAAGGATGCAGAGACTCGAACTCGGCATGAACGATGGCGAGTTGAACGAGACGATCTGGCGCATCCTCATGTAGAAAGCGCTCCCAACCTGCCATCCCTGTCTCTAGATTCTCGGGGGCGATCGGAACAAACCGTGCGTTTTCGATCTTCCGATCTCTCCCGATGTGATTCTGGATCGTGCGAAACTTTCCACGGGCTCTATCGTGGCCGCGCACACCGGCCAGTAAAGTCTCGTGGACGGTCTTGATCAGCCGGTTGCAAAGAGGGAGGGTTCCTAAAAGATCCGTTGCCTGTCGCATCGCACGACGATAGTTCAGAACCTCCTCAATGTCCTCTTCTCGTCTTGGATCGAGGTCGTCGGTTCGACCGGCGGCTTCGTATTGTAGCACTTCACCCATAGTTGCTTGCGTGCCTTCAATGCGCGACGACAACACGGCTTCCTGCGTGGTGAGAGGCGAGAGTAAAACGGCCGCGTTTGGGATGGCGGAAAGTAAACCATCGTACCTCGCCAGAGCAGCGCTGGCCGGTCCCAGCAACGGAATCAGCTGGGGCCAATCCAGGTTATTTGGGGGGAATTTACCTGAGTGGTACTCGACCGGTCCGGCCATCACTTCTCCTTCCGGCGTCGTGCGTTGCGTCTTTCGGCTTTGCGGCGCGCGCGGGCTTTTTCGGCCTCCGTCTTCGGAAAGCCGATGACCGAATCTTGACGATTGCCTGCATGAGAACGGATGGCACAGTCAATTTTTTTGACGGACACATATTGAGGCTCCGTCGGCACAGTAAACTCCACGGACAACCAGCCGGGGGTACTACCGGGAAAGACGCGCACGGAGGCAGGATCGTTCGTCGAGCTGCTTGCTAAGCGTTGCATCGCATTCCATTCGTTTTCTCCCAATGCTTTAAAAAGAATAGACACGATCACTTTCATTGGGTTCCCCCTTCCACTCGATCCCTTCCCGAGCCTCGTAGCGTCGTCAGGAAATCGACGAGTGCTTCCATCTCGGTGGGAGAGATCTGCTTGCCGAAGGCGGGCATGTTGCCACCGCCGGGGGTTCCGTTGCTGATCTGATCGATCAATTGCTCCGGCGTCATGCGGTCGCCTACGTCGGTTAGATCTGGGCCGCGACGGCCGCCGAGAGCTTCCAAGGCGTGACAATTGCGGCATTGTTTCACTTGCAGCACAGCCGCGCCTTGCATCTGGCGTGGCGAACGGTGTTCGAGCAGATCTTTAGGTATCGGATCGCCGCTCCACGCCGTCATCTTGGGCGACCACGGCGCGCTCACCCCTTCGTAGGTGAGAACGCCGAGGACGGTGACGATCACCAGTACGGACAGCACGGCGATGGGTCGGCGACTGGGCGCGCGTTCGCCGCGCCGCGAGACGAAGGGCACGAGAAAGAGAGCCGCGATCAGCAGGACCGGAAAGACGAGGACGATGAAGGTTTCTGCCGCCGGCGGACTGAGCGAAAGGAGCGCGAACAGCCATAAGAACGGCCATTCGGGACGCGGATTCGCACCGGAGAGCGTCGGATCGGGCGGTCCCGACGGTCCCTTCGGTCCCATCGCGGCAGCGAGCATCACGACGACGATGACAGCGAGGGACGAGGCGATGGCGTCGCGCAACAGCGGCCGACCGAGAAAAGGGACACCGTTTTGTACCTCTTTCTCGTACTTGGCGTCGTAGGTATTCGGATCGACCCCTTGTCCGGGGACGGGCGGTTCGCTGACCCCGCGTTTGAGGACTAACCAGAGGTGAATACTCAGAAAAAACAACAATGCGCCAGGGATGACGAAAACGTGCAGGGCGAAGAATCGGCTCAACGTGTCGCCGCTGATCGCCGGGCCGCCGAGGAGCAGACGAACGAGATACGGCCCCATCACCGGAACGCGCCCGGCCATCGAACCGCCGACGGCCACGCCCCAATAGGCGTCGGGATCCCAACGCAAGACCTGTCCCGTAAAGAACATGCCCAGCGTGCAGAGAAGAAGGCACACGCCCAGAACCCACGTCAGCTCGCGCGGATACTTGAACGCGCCGTGCAGAAAAACCTGCGCCATGTGGGCGAAGACCATGACGACCATGCCGGAGCCAGCGTAGTAGTGCAGGGCGCGGACGAACCAGCCGAACGGCTGCTCATAATTCAGATAAAGCAGAGACTCATAGGCGTTATCCGCGCTGGGCACGAACACCAGCGCGAGGGCGATGCCGGTGAGGATCTGCACGATCAGCAAGGTGAGCGACGCGCTGCCGAAGACGTACCACCATCCCATCGGCCCGGCCGCGCCGCGCGGGATGGGATGCGTCAGCATCGGCAACAGGCTTTCCCGCACGCTCAGTCGGGCATCGAACCACGCCACAATTCGTTTCATTGCCGTCTCCTTCTTGTTGCTATCATATAGAGGAAGATCGTTGGCGAGAGATCCCAAGAGGGGAGAAAGCGCGCCGCGCTTTGCCATCATGTCACCGCGACTTTTTCTCGATCCCGAACGCGCCGACGCGGATGGGTTGGTCGGCGTCGGCGGCAATTTGCAGCCTTCGATGCTCCTCGAAGCGTATCGGCGCGGCATCTTCCCGTGGTTCGACGCAAGCAGCCCGATTCTGTGGTGGTCGCCGGACCCGCGCGCCATCTTCGAGCTGGACGGCTTGCACGTTTCGCGGCGATTGGCGCGCACCGTGCGGTCGGGTCGATTTACATCCACGGTCGATCGCGCCTTCACCGAGGTGATGCGCGGCTGCGCCCATCGGCCCCACGACGGCGTATGGATCACTCCAGACATGATCGTCGCCTATGCGCGCTTGCACGATCTCGGCCACGCCCACAGCGTCGAAGTCTGGCACGAAGGCGAATTGGCCGGCGGGGTCTACGGCGTCACGGTCGGCGGACTGTTCGCCGGCGAGTCCATGTTTTCGCGCGTGCGAGACGCCTCCAAAGTCGCTCTCGTTTATCTCATGGAACGCCTGCGGCAACGCGGCTATCGGCTATTCGACGTGCAATTTCTCAACGACCATACGGCTGGCCTCGGCGCGGTGGAGATCCCGCGGAGCGAGTATCTCGCGCGGTTGCGGATGGCTTTGACGTGCGAAGCGCGTTTCAATTAGGCGGGTTCAATCGTTCGTTCGGTTCGCCGATGCGCACCGCGCGCTACGGCAAACCGGCGCGCGGTGCGGCATGGAGACGGCGTTCCTTACTTGGTAATGCGAACGAGTTCCAACACGGTGGGATGGCCGTCTTCCACCCATTCCTGGCGCACCAGCCGTTGCGTCGCGTCGTAGTAGAGTTCGATCTTCGTGGGACCGTTGAAGCGGAAGTGCATCACATTCTGCATGTGTCCGGCCACGCCGATCTGCGCTTGCCCGATGAACTGCAACCGTCCCTGCATGTCGCGGCCATTGTCGGCATCAATGACGGGGATCACTCCCTCGCGCTGTTTCGCATCCGGCAACATCCAATAGCTCGACACCCAAGCCTCGGACTTGGAGAGATGCTCGCGGCCATTGACGCGGACATGAATGCCGTCCGCCTGCGCCTCCGCCCGCACTTGAAACTGCTTGCCGTCATCGTTGCAGCTGCCGCTAAGCTGCTGCAAGCGCCCATCCTTCCACGTTTCGCGCGTTTGACAAACGTAGGAGTAGGTTTTGATCAGCACGCGCACTTTCACCGACGTTTCGCAGGAGACAACGGTCGTGCCGTCGTCTTGTTTCTGAATAATCATCTTGGCGTTGCCGGCGGGCTTGTTATCGACGCGCACGGTGAATTCGCGCGTCTCACTGTCGGCGGCGCGGACATCGACTGCCGCAGCGAGCAACAGCGCTCCAACGCAGGCCGCGATTTTCGTCCGTCGCCACACACTTGGAACCTTCCCGATCATTCGTCCTGTCCTCCCTCTATCCCCCTTGTGCCGTTCCGAGACGGATCTCGGCACGGATTCATTTGCTCGGCTTATACCGCCCGACTCGAAACCGTCCAAGACGAATCGCCGCGCGGCAAGGAGGGACAAAAGGTAATGCTCGAGGCAAGGTGGGGCAATGATGAAGATGCGTCCCATAAACGATGTAAAGCGTTTCTTCACGCTACGGTTGACACGGTCGTTTCACTTCGGAACGTGGGGCACCAGGCCGGTGAACGGCGCGATGTATGCCTGCAACAACGTCATCAACCCAACGATGAGGGCCAAGAAAATACTGTGCCAGACGACGGACTTGAAGATGTCCGCCTCCTTGCCCAATTGATTCGTCGCCGCGGTGGCTACGACGATACTCTGTGCGTCGATCATCTTGCCCATGACGCCGCCGGTACTGTTGGCCGTGCAAATAAGCACCTGTGCTTGTCCTAAATCGAGATGGCCGCCGAAGGCTCCGGCGTTGTGAATCTGAGTGGCCGTGATCTTTTGCAGGCTGCCGAACAGCGCGTTGCTCCCGGCGTCGGTCCCGGTTAGGAACACGCCGAGCCAACCGAGCAACGGCGCGAACAGAGGATACAACTTGCCGGTACCCGCGAAGGCGAAGCCGAGCGTGGCATCCATGCCGGCGTAGCGCGTCACATAGCTTAGCCCCAACATAAAGCAAATCGTCGGGATGGGAATCTTCATTTGAAAGAAAGTGCGCTGAAACACCCAACGGATCTGGGTCTGATTCATGCGGAAGAGAATCATCGACAAGAGCGCGGCGACGAATACGGCTGTGCCGGGCGAGGTGAGCCACGCAAAATTAAACGTCGCCTCCTCCGGCTTGGGAGCGCCGCCTTCTTGAAGGAGCGGATCGCGGAACGACTGCCGATCGAGCCACGGAATCGGCACGATGTAATTCGTTTCGAGCGGGCCGATGCGCGCGGGGCCGAGCGTCTTGCGCTCTCCCTCGCGCTGGCGAACCAAGCCCGTGAGCAACAGCAGAATCGACATTAACACAAAGGGAAACCAAGCGACGGCGACGTTCCAAAAAGTCAAAGGTGGCTCGGCTCCGTGCGACGAAACGGGCGGCGGGCCGTCGTCCCCAGAGAGAAGGGCTTTCGCCTCGGCTGCATGGGGATCGAGGGCATCCAATGCCGGCGGTGCCGTCGATTTTTCGAGCGTCGCCTTGTCGTAATGCCATTCCTTGCGCGGTTTCCAGAAGCGGAGAAAGATCGCCGTCAACATCAACGAGAAAATACCCCCGCCGATGTCGGTCATCGGATAGAGGACGAGGCCGGGTGCATAAAGGTGGAGGGTGGCGAAGGTGAATTGAAACACGGCGAACGATCCGCCGGCGACGACGAGGGCCGGCCACACTTCCCAGGTTTGCTTCCACGAACACATGCACTTGACCATGTACAGCGGGATAAAAAACGACAGCAGAGGCAGTTGACGACCGGCCATCACGCTGAGCGTCTCGGTGGGTAATCCGGTGACGCCGGTGAGCGTGATGAGCGGCGTGCCGAGTCCTCCGTAGGCGACCGGCGAGGTATTGGCGATCAGGCACAGGATGGCGGCGAGAAACGGATTGAAACCGAGTCCGACCATGATCGCTCCGCAGATCGCCACCGGAGTGCCTCCGCCGGCCGCTCCTTCGAGAAACGCACCGAAGGCGAAGGCGATGAGAATTGCTTGAATGCGCGCATCGCCGGACAGTCCGGCCACGGAGCGGCGCACCAAATCGAACTTTCCAGTGAGAACGGTGACGTTGTACAGCAGCATGGCGTTGAAAATGGTCCATCCGACGGGCAGCAAACCGAACATCGCCCCATCGACGAAGGCCATCGTCGCCATGCCTACGGGCATTCCATAGACGAGAATGGCGACGAGGAGCGCGGTGAGCGCGGCCATCGCTCCGGCTTTGGGTGCATACCACCGTCGCGGC
>JAJXWW010000103.1 GCA_021781415.1 Planctomycetota bacterium | reverse complement strand
GTGAGCTGCCGGGTGTGGATCTCTACCCGTCAGCTCACGCTGCCGGTTCGCCGGTCGAGTTACCCGTCAGCTCACGCTGCCGGTTCGCCGGTCGAGTTACCCGTCAGCTCACGCTGCCGGTTCGCCTTATAGTTCCGGCGGTTAAAGTCCGATAATTAGAAGAATCGAATCGGATCTCCCGCCGACTACAAGGAGGTTGCGGCATGTTCGCGGCGTTGTACTCGATGGTGGCATCGGCAGGTTTACTCTACGGCGGTACGCCGGAGGCTCCCTACGGCTACTTGTGGTTTTACCGTCCCGACGGCCACGGTGGAACCACGAAGGAAGTCTGTCCCTACGTTCCGCGCGAGGGGGACATCCTCTTCTTCGACGACATGAGCAAATTCTGGGAGTTTCTCTACCACATCGGTCGCACCGCGCCGCCGTTTCATACCGGAATCATGTTCAAGAAGCCGGATGGCACGTTCCATGTCCTCGAATCGGGGCCGGACGATACCTTGCACGTTTATCTGCTCGAAGCCTGCGAACGGGTTCACACCTTCAAGGGCATCCTGCAAGTGCGGCGCTGTAAAGTACCGTTGACGAAAGAACAGTCGGCCACGTTGACGAACTTCGCAATGGGGCAAGAAGGAAAGCATTACGCCATGTGGCGCTTGCTGCTGCAAGGCACGCCGATCAAGACGCGCGGCGGCCCGATGCGTTTGGCCTTGGCCAAGACGCGCTACGACCGACGCCGTTGGCTCTGCACGGAAATCGTCGTTGCCGCCGCCGAACTGATTGGACTCATGGACCCCAACGTGGTCAAGGCTACGAACACGTATCCGCTCGATATTGTAGACGATCGTGTGTACGATCTGTCGTCCGTTTGGGACGAAGCCGGATATTGGTCGCCCAAGCCGTAGCGGCTACGGCGGACACATTCCTACGACGCGATCGACGTCAGGGCGAGGCAACCCGCACGCGCCTTCCCTCGACGTGCAATCGCCCTTGAGCGAACCACTGGATCGCCTGTGGATACGTTTCGCACTCCGCCGCGAACACGCGCGCGGACAGAGTCTCCGGCGTGTCGTCGTCGAGAACCGGCACGACGCGCTGGGCGACAATGGGGCCGCTATCGTAGGCATTGTCGGCAAAGTGAACGGTGCAGCCCGATACTTTCACACCCATCTCGAGCGCGGCGCGGTGGACGGCCAGTCCGTGATAGCCCTTGCCACAAAATGCCGGTATCAACGACGGGTGAATGTTTAAGACGCGATTGCGATACGCCTCGGGGATGTCCAACAGTTGAAGAAATCCCGCCATGCATGCGAGATCGACCTCCGCGCTCGTACAATGTTCAAAGATCCGCGCGCTGAACTCCGCGCGGCTGGGAAACTCCTTGCGATCGACGATGTGGGTGGAGATGCCGTGACGGCGAGCGCGCGTTAGTCCGAAGGCGTCGGCTTTATTGGACACGACAACGGCGATCTCCGCTCGTAACATCCCTTCGGCGATACGGTCGAGGAGATTTTGCAGGGTCGTGCCTCCGCCGCTGAGTAGGACGCCCAATCGAATCGGATCGTGCATGGGTTTTACTCGTTCTCGCCGGGCGCGCTGCGGTTTCTGCCGCGGTTTGGCCCTATGATAAGATAACAACGTGGGAACGAATGGCGAGCGCATTGGCTCGGAGGGGATCCGTAATGTTTTTCAACCGTTGGGAGCCGAAGCGGTCGAGTGAGCCGAAGACGCGGCCCCCACTGCGGCCCTGTCCCCCTCCCGTCGAGCCGGGACCGATGGGAGGGATCGATCTCTTCGATCTTCGTTCGGTGTTGCTGGAAGTGAACGCCGAACGCGCGCGCCTCCGTCGCAATCGAGCCTTGTTTCAGAAAGAGTTGGAGCGGCTTGAGGCGGTGTTAGACCCTCTGCCGTCGTGGCTGGAGAAGATGTATAACCTGAACGCATCCCGTCGTTGCGGCATTGCCTTATATTGGGCCAAGAGCTTTGGTCTAACGGAGGATCGTGCCGAGGGGGATAGGCTATGGCTGGAGACGAACGACGCGGGGCGACACTGGTTGGCATCGCGCGTCGAGGAGCAATTCGCGTTCATCTTCAAAAATCTGCGGGAGGGCAGCCGTCCTTACGACCAGACCGGCTTGCAAATGACTCCGAAAGACGACGGCTGGTTTCTGGGCGCGTCGATCTCGGTTATATCCATGAAGGACTGGGATAGAGGCCAAGCCGCCTATTACCATCCGTTCGTTTCCTCGGCGGAGCAACTTCAACCCTTGCGCGACAAGTTGTACGCCTGCTTTCAAAAACTGCCGCTCGGAGTGTTCCATCGCCTCGATAATTTTGCCGCGCACGTCTGTTATGGATTGGACAACCCGATCCTTCTCGGCCAACAGTCCGACGAAGTGTGCGTGCGAATCAACGGTCGCTTGGTGCATCCGCGCGAGCAATCGCGCTACGATACGGGGCGGTGGTTGCTCGGTCAGTTCGTCAGCAATCGTCTGGTGTCGATGGGTTGTCTGCAAGCCGGCGTGGATGCCGACGGCGAACTGACGATCGCTCGCCTGCCGCGTCTCGATGTCTACTTTGGCCGCGACGCGCCGGTCGATGCCTCGGCATCCGCTGTCGGCGATACCCAGGTCGTGGTGCAGCCGGATTTCAGCGTCATGGTGATCGGCGTCGATCGTTCGCCGTTGGCCGAGTTGCTCCCCTTCTGCGAGCGCGAACGCGGCCATGCCGGCGCGGCGGTGTTGCGCATCACGCGCTCGTCGGTAGTCCGAGCGAGCATTGCCGGGCTAACCGGCGACGAGATTCTCAACCGTCTTCAACGCATCTCGCGGGTTCCCTTGCCTGGAAACGTGGTTCACGAAGTGCGCGAATGGTCTGGCTGGCTGCGGGCCGTCTCGTCCGAACCGGCCCTATTGATCCGTTGTCCCGATACGGTCGCCGCCGACCGCGTCGTGGCCGCGCTCGGCCGTAAAGCCCTCAAGCTGAACGAAACGACCGTCGCCGTCTCGTCCCCCACCCTCGACGAAAGCGAACGTCGAAAACTGATCGAGCAAGGGGTCTACCTTTGCCGTCAAGATTAGCGGCCGGCTACAACGTGCCGATTCCGCGCGTGCAGAAAGCGAGCGACGCACTCTTTCCATTCGTCGGGCCGATGGGCGGCATACGATTGATGGCCGATCCCCTCGAAGAAATGCAGGGATTTCTCGCCGGCCAGATTGTTGTAGATCGACTCGATTTGCTCCTTGGAAACCCGGACATCGTCCAATCCGTGCATCAGCAGCGTCGGGCAGGTGGCACGCCGCGCGTACTCGACGGGGTTGTGGCCGAACCCGTTGTAGCCGTGTTGCAGGCCGCCCCAGAAGACCAACAGATGCGCCGCCGGAAAGCTCGGCAGTCCGGTCGATGCAAAGCGCGATTCGACCGTGGACGACAAGCGATCGAACGGACATTCCAAGAGGACGGTGTTCGGCTCGATGGATCGGCGGCTTAAGGCACGCAGTACGGCGACGGCACCCATCGACTGACCGAACGCGATCGCGGGTTCCTCCGGCCATCTCGCGCGCGCGTAGTTCATGGTGCGGACCACATCGTCGGCTTCGTGATAGCCGATCGAAGTGCGATCGCCTTCGGAGTCGCCGCAGCCGCGAAAATCGACGAGAAAGCAGGCATAACCGAGATCGTGCAGGGCGCGGACCTCCGGCAACAACCGAGCTTTGCATGCCAAGTAGCCGTGAAACAGAACGACCAGACCCGCCGAGTGCGGATGTGGGATATACCAGGCATCGAGTCTTCCTTCACCTCCCCGATAGGTGTGTGCCTCGTAGGGCAAGTCCACGTCGTCGGGCCGAATCGTCTCGTGGGGACGTTCCAAGGCAACGCCTTTGACGGCGAGCCGCAGTCTGTCTCCGAACGACAGCGAATCGCCGCGTTGACGCAACTTCTCGGTTCGTCGCGTCCGCCGATTGGTTTCGACAAAATGGGTCATGCTGCGAGCGTGACAATACGCCAACCAATTGAGAACGACAAAGAGAATCAACAGACACAGAAGGGCGGTGAGCGCTGGGTGTTCCGCGATCCACAACGTCAGTTTGCGCATCTTGCCTCTCCCGCGTTAGGTGAGAGTCGGAAGCCGTCTCGATGCTCTATTATAATCGTCTGGGAAGCCGAGGCGCGATGAGACCGAATGGTGCGAGCGGTTCCTTTGGGCGTGCGTCTGGTACTCGGATGGGAACTTCTCGTTCTCGTTGGCGCGCGGGAGCGTGGGAACGAGAACCGTTTTTTGAGTTTCTTCCGAAAAAGTGGGACGCGCTGAGCCGAAATGCCCCATTAATCATTATAGAGGGCAACGCTATGACAACGAGCTTGAGCAAGGTTCTCCAACACCTCCATCGCGTCCTCGCGCCTCCGGGGGGCGACCGGACGGACGGCGAATTGCTGGCGCAGTTTATCGCGTCGAGGGATGAAGCGTCCTTCGCGTCCCTGGTGAAACGGCATGGCCCGATGGTTATCGCCGTGTGTCGGCGCATGCTGCACCACGTTCAGGACGCCGAGGATTGCTTCCAGGCGACATTCATGGTGTTGGCTCGAAAAGCGGCTCAGGTGAAACACGAATCGGTAGGCAGTTGGTTGTACGCCGTCGCCTATCGGACTTCGTTGGAGGCAAGGGCGGTAAACGCTCGGCGACGCGCGCGAGAGAGGCAGGTGGAGGACATGCCGCACCCCGATGTCACGCCGCCCGAAGCGAACGATTGGCGGCCTTGGCTCGATCTGGAATTGAGCCGTCTGCCGGATTGCTACCGCGAAGCGATTGTGGCGTGCGATCTGGAGGGGCGGTCGCGTCGAGAGGCCGCCCGCATCTTGGGGCTGGCCGAAGGAACGATTTCGTCTCGGTTGGCGCGAGGCAGACGTTTGTTGGCCAAACGCCTCTCCCGCCACGGATTGACGTTGTCGGGTGTCGCGGTGGCCGCGATTCTCGGAGAATGCGCCGTTACGGCTCAAGTACCGGCAACTTTACTCTCATCCACGGTGCAAGCGGCGGCGTTGGTCGCGGCGGGCGAGTTGTCGGCACTCTCCGCTTCCAGTGCCCTCTTGATGAAAGGAGTGTTGAAGTCCATGTTCCTATCCAAACTGAAAATGATGGTTGGCGCGGTGGTGGTCGCCGTCGCGCTCGGAACGAGCGGTCTGGTCTACCAAGCGGTGGGACAGACGGCGGGTCCAAACGAGAAGCGAAGCGACGGAAAGTCGCAAGGCGAATTGGAACGACTGCGACGCGAAAACGAATTGCTCAAGCTCAATCTGGAAGTCGTGTTGGAAAAGGTTCGTGCCCAAGAAGCCGAGTTGCGCACTCTCAAAAGCGCTCCCGCCGTTGGAAGGATGGGTAGCATCATCCTCAATTTGGACGGCAAACAAGTTCCCATGATTTTCGAGAGCGGCGGCAAAAAACCGGAGGGAAAACCTGGTATCGGCATCGAGGTCAAGCCGGCACCCAAGAAGGAATCGAAGCCAGCACCCAAGATCGAAGGCAAACTTGAGTTTAAGACGAACCCCAAGTTCGAGATCAAACCCGCGCCCAAAGGACAGGGCAAAGAGGTTCCCTTAACGATCATTCTCGAAGGCAAGGGCATGAAATTGGAAGGGCTGATCCAGAATATGAAGAAGCCCGGCGTCAAGCAGGACATGGAACGGACCCTCGACGCGCTGGATCGAGCGGTGAAGGAGCTGCGCGAGCAGTTGAAGAAGTCCGAAAGCGGCAAACGCTAACCGATCGCCGATCGGGAGTGCATTTGGCCGCGAGATTCCGCCTCGCGCCCCTCCGAGAGATGTGCCGTCTTACCGAGGGGTTCGTGTTAGCGAGGCGGAGTCTCGCGGCCATCCCTGCCAACCGCTCCGCTCCACCTCGCCAACCTCTCGTTTCCACCCAGCTACTCGACGTACCCCCAATGGTTTGGCGGTGCGAGAAATTTTCGGGAATAAATTCGCCGAGGTCGTATCATA
>JAJXWW010000223.1 GCA_021781415.1 Planctomycetota bacterium | reverse complement strand
ACGTGGAAGATGCCGATGTCGTGGCCGTGGACGAATCGCATCGCCCCGATTGTCTCGTGATTCGCCGTTCGCGCGGCCGTTTCGTCCGCTGTCTGATTCGAGGCGCGTGGCTGGCACTGCGGTTGTTTCTGTCGCACGGTCGCGTCGCGCGCGCCTGGCGGAGCGGCGGCAAGCCGCTGACGAGGCCCGCGTTTTGGACGCAACACTTAAACGTTCTTGAATCCCCTATCGTCGGCGAGAAGACGGCCCAATCCGCGCCGAACCAAACGAAGAAAAACTTAGTCTTTTGATCGAGGAAATCATGCGCAAGCTCAAAATTCTCTACTACAACTGGGTCGATTTCGAGGACGAGCAACGCCGGGGCGGCGGCGTCTCCATTTATCAGCGCAACGTCATCGACGCCGCCGTGCGAAACGGCGACGACGTTTGGTATTTCAGTTCCGGCGTATGCTACAGCCCCTTCTCGCGCAAGCCCTATGTCCGCGAAGTCGCATCGAAGACTCAGGGAGTCCGCAAGTTTGAAATGGTCAACTCCACGATCCTCAGTCCCGGCCAAGAAGCATTCGGACAGGATGTGGCGCGCTCGCCGGAGATGGACCCTCTGTTCGCCGATTTCCTGCGCGACTACGGCCCTTTCGACGTGATCCATTTCAACAACCTCGAAGGCATTCCCCTGTCTTTTCTGCGCCTGGCGCGCGAGCATTATCCACAGACAAAAATCATCTACAGCGTCCACAATTACTTTGCCTTCTGTCCGCAGGTCAATCTGTGGTTTCAAGAGGAAGCGACCTGCCGCGATTTCCGCGCCGGGCGAAAGTGCGTCAATTGTCTTACGCATCTGTTGCATCCACGCGGCACGCAGCGACAATATCGCTTGGAGTATCTGCTTGCCATGCTCGGCATCTCGCCCTATTCGGTGACGCATCGTTTTGCCAATTGGGCGATCTTTGGTTTTCTCCGCAGCCTCTATCACGTCGCTCGATCCGGCTATCGCTGGTATAAGGCGGGTCGGCAAGGCAAGCCCGATCCATCGTGGGGAGCGCGCCGCGCCACCGAGGCCACGGCGATTCTCGATCCCGCCGCCGCGGATCGTTTCGTCCAGCGGCGGCGCGCGTTCGTCGATGCCCTGAACGATTACGTCGATGCCGTTCTACCCGTCTCCCAGCGCGTCGCCGACTTGACCGTGGGGTTCGGCATCGACCCGGCCAAAGTGCGAACGCTGTATATCGGCACGCGCTTCGCCGAACGCGCGACGGACGCTGCCGCGACCAAACCCATCGTTCGCGGACAACCGTTGCGCTTGGCCTATCTCGGATACATGCGGCGCGACAAAGGGTTTTATTTCTATCTGAAAGCTCTGGAAAAGATGCCGGCGAGTCTGGCGCGCCGGCTCGCGCTCACGTTCGCGGCCAAGATCGTGGACCCGCACGCTTGCGCGCAGATCAAGCGCGTGGCCCATCGCTTCGCCTCGGTAGCGTTCTACGACGGCTACACGCACAACCAGCTGCCCGAACTGCTCGCGGGGGTCGATCTCGCCGTCGTTCCGGTTCTCTGGGAAGACAATCTCCCGCAGGTGGCCATCGAGTGCGTGGCTTCCGGCGTGCCCATCCTGACCTCGGATCGCGGCGGCGCTCAGGAATTGCTCGGCTGCTCCGATCTCGTCTTTCGCGCCGGTTCGCGCGCCGACCTCTATGCCAAGCTCCGCGGTGTCGTCGCCGACCCATCCATCCTCGCCTCCGCGATCGCGGGCCGTTCGCGCCTGTTCTCGCCCCACGAACATTACGAACTCCTGCGCGAGAAGTTTTACCTCGATGCCCACGGCGACGCCGTGCGCCGACAATCCGAGACACCGTCGCTCGAACTGCAGAGCGCGGGGACGGCACGGCTGTAAGAGGCGAATTCACGATCCTTTAACTCTTTAGCAGGCACACGGGTATGCAAGAAGCACCATCCTCCCTCGACGATGTGGGAAATCAACCTCTCCTTGAGGCGAATGCCCCTTCGCCCTCGCACCGTCCAATCGCCCTGTTATCGCTGCCCAATACGGGAACCGATTGGTTCGCGGACATGCTTTTGCGCCAGAACCCGCACTTGAGATATTACCGAGAGTATTTTAATCCTATATGCAATCCGGTTCACGAGAACGTGCTGAATCGTGCGTTCGGATGCGAGATGGTCGATAATTACGCCATGATCGCCAAGGCCGGCGGCCACCACGAGAAGGTGTATCAACAAACCTGGGCCAAAGAGAACTACAACTTCACCAAGGAGAACTACAGCGGCTTCAAACTCAACTGGTTTGTGACGCACTTCGATTGTGTGGTGTTGTATCGCCGCGCCGAATTGTCGCTGCCGGGAAGCCGCCTGCCGGTGAAGGCGTGGTACGACGCGATGTATTGCTCGCTGCTGCGAAATCGTTGGACCTTGGAGCCGGACGTGCGCGTTCTGGTCGATTTCGCCGTCGAGCAAGCCGACACCATCGCCAAGCGTCTGGTCGCGGCCTTCGTCATCTATTACTACAAGCTCCTCAGGGACGCCCACCGGCACAACGTTCCCATTCTCGACTACGACCGCTTGATGGATCTCACTCAAGTCGATCTTGCCTCCTATCTGCGAGGCATCCCAGCAGTGGCGGACGCCGATAAGTTAGCCTATGATATTTGCGAGTGTCGGCGGCCGGCTCGGAAGGATTTCGCTTCTCTCCGAGCCGACGATTTCTTCGCGCGGCTGACGCGCCTGGCCGGCAAGTGCGGCGGCCATTGCTCCGTCTGGAACCCTTGCGAGACCTCGTTCGAGGAACTCGTCGAGGCGGAGTCTTCCGCACGGCTGGCCGACTCGGCATAAAGGCAAAAAGGCTCCGCGCATGACCCAACCCCAGACCGAGAAAAAGTCGTCCCCCCGCCCCGTCACGGTTCTTCTCGTCGACGATCAACCGATTGTCGGCGAAGCCGTGCGGCGCATGTTGGCCGCGGAAAAAGATATCGTCTATCACTTTTGCTCCGATCCGGCTCGTGCCGTCGAGACCGCGAACAGCGTCCAACCCACCGTGATACTGCAAGATCTCGTCATGCCCGATGTGGACGGTTTGACGCTGGTGAAGTTCTTCCGCGTCAATCCGGGCACGCGCCAAGTCCCCATGATTGTGCTGTCTTCCAAAGAGGAGCCGACGATCAAGGCGCAGGCGTTCGCCCTCGGCGCGAACGATTATCTCGTCAAGCTGCCGGACCCCATCGAACTTATCGCGCGCATCCGCTATCACTCGCGCAGCTACCTCAATCTTTTGGAGCGCGATGAAGCCTATCGCCGCCTCGCCGAGAGCGAGCAGCTGATGGCCCAGGAATTGGCCAGAGCCTCCCGCTACGTCCAATCGCTGCTGCCGCAACCTCTGACCGGAACCGTCGGCGCGAGAGGAACTTTCGTCCCCTCCACGCAGCTGGGCGGCGATATGTTCGGCTATCACTGGCTCGACCGCGAGCATCTGGCCTTGTATTTGCTCGATGTGAGTGGCCACGGCGTCGGTTCATCACTGTTGGCCGTCTCGGCCACGAACGTGTTAGACTCGCAATCGCTCCCCGATACCGACTTTCGCGATCCGGGAAAGGTACTCTCTCGCCTCAACGATGTCTTTCAGATGGATCGACAAGACGGCAAGTATTTCACCATCTGGTACGGAGTGTATCGAATCGGCGACCGCAATCTCGCCTACTGCAACGCCGCGCATCCGTCGCCGGTGTTGTGGTCGGGGGCCTCGTCTTCCGAGGCGACGCTCGCCACTCTCGATTCGACCGATCCCCTCATCGGCATGTTGCCTCCTGGCACGCCGTTTGAAACGCGCTCCATCGCCTTGGGAACCTACGCCACGCTGTTGATCTACAGCGACGGAGCATTCGAAATCGAGACACCGGAGGGCGATATGTGGAAACATCAAGATTTCGTTCGGTTTCTCTCGACACTCGAGCGCGATGACGGCTCGCTCGGAGAGCGATTGTTGGCGCACGTCCGTCTTCGGCACGGCAGCGACCTTCTCGCCGACGATTACTCGGCGTTGGAAGTCCGATTTTGACGGCTGGCGCGATTCTTTCGCCTCTATCACTTCCCTTGTCCCTGTCGTAAAAAGCGTGCCCTCGTCCATTTTGCGCCTCGACCCGCGAAAGAATCTATGGCAAGATAGGTAAGGTATTCGGATAATAAAAATCTCGAATCCCAAGAGATGCGTTTCGCCACGGCAGGCTTAATCCCGTTCGTGAAAGCCTTCAATGTCACGTTATTCCGACACGACGATCAACACCAAACTACGCGGTCTAGTGATCGTCAGTACCTCGCTTTTCGTGGCCGTACTCGCCCTCTCTTTGTGGGTACTCTACGAATACCGCGTGAATGGTCCGGTCTACAACCATCTCATGTTCCGCACGTTGGTACTCGCCGAATTGGAACCGGCCACCTTCGATATGTCCGACCCTTATAGTCGGTTAGTTGAGATGAGCCTGGCCTCCGATGCCGATGAGATCGAGGCGATGAAAAAACAGTTTGCGAGGCACGAAAGCCACTTTCGAGAGCGCGAGAGCTACTGGCAAGAGAATCTCTACGAAGGTCCGACCAAGCGGATCTTGACGAATGAAGTTTTCCCTTCGATGCACGAGTTCTATCGAGTTGCCAAGGAAGATTACTTGCCGTTGGTTGGTAAATTGGATCGAGAGAAATTGGCGCGGATTCTGTCGGAGAAGCTGAAACCTCGCTATGCGAATCAACGCCAAATCATCGAACGGGGTATCAACGTCGTCAAGGAAACCAACCGAAGCGAGGAGAAGGCGGCCACGGAGAGTACGCGCTTTTGGCTGACGGCCGTGATCGTCATCAGCGTCGTCAAGGTATTCATCATGTCCCTCGGCGGTTGGTGGATGGCGCGTGGAATCGTCGTGGCGACCAACGCGCTGATAGGCCGCGTTCGAGACATGGCTGCCGGCGCGGGCGATTTGACGGCGCGCTTGCCGGTGGAGACCCGCGACGAGTTGGGCGTCTTGGCGGAAGGGATCAACGCCACCATCGGAAAGATTCAGATCATCGTTCAGCGCGTCCGCGAGGCGAGCGTCGAGTTGTTGTCCACCGCATCGCAAATCGGCGCGGCAGCACGGCAACAAGAGACGACGGCGCACTCGTTGGGCAGTTCGACGGCGGAGATCGCCGCTTCCGTGCGTGAAATCTCCGCGACGAGCAAAGAACTATCGTCTACCATGAATGAGGTCAGCGAGCGAGCCGAGCGAGCCGCCGCCCTCGCCGACACGGGCCAGACGCGATTGGAAGACATGGAGAGCGCCATGGAACAGCTGGTACAAGCGACGGCGTCGGTGTCGGCCAAGCTCGGCGTGATCCGCGAAAAGGCCGACGGTATCAACGTGGTCGTCACCACCATAACCAAGGTGGCCGATCAGACCAATTTGCTGTCCATTAACGCCGCCATTGAGGCCGAGAAAGCCGGCGAATACGGTCGCGGCTTTCTGGTGGTGGCGCGCGAGATTCGCCGACTCGCCGATCAAACCGCCGTCGCCACGCTGGACATCGACAACATGGTACGGCACATGCGCGACGCCGTTTCCGCCGGAGTCATGCAGATGGACAAGTTTACCGAGGACGTGCGCTCCGGAGTCGCGCGCATCGCCGAGATCAACGGACAAACCGGACAGATTATTGAGGAAGTCCACGCACTCAGCGAACGCTTTCGTTCGGTCAACGAAGGCGTGCGCAATCAGGCGCTTGGGGCCGAGCAGATCAACGAGGCCATGATGCAAGTGACCGAGGGATCGCGGCAGACGCGCGCGTCCATCGACGAATTCAAGCGCGCTTCCGAGCATCTGCGGCATTCGGTCGAATCGATCAACCAAGAAGTGAGTCAATTCAAAGTCTAACGGGCGAGGTTCCATCGCGCCATGCTTGCTCTGGTGTTTCAGGTTGGCGACGACCGCCTTGCGTTGGACGTGCGCGGTATCCACGAAGTGACGCCGCGCGTGCGCCTCCATGCCTTGACGTGTGGTCCGTCGTGGTTGGCCGGCACACTCGTCTATCGGGGACGCGTGGTTCCGATCCTCGATCTCCACCGTCTCGCCGGACTCGGCGATTGTCCCGTCTTGTTGAACAGCCGTATAATTCTCGTGCCCCAACCCGGCGGCGAAGGAGGGCAACTTCTCGGATTGCTCGCCTCGGAGGTCTCCGATCTCCAAGAAGTGGACGAGGGCGGAGCGCGGCGAACGCACTTTGCCGAGGACGGAGCGCCGGACTTCGGGGCTGCCTTGGTCGACCGGAAGGGGGTGCTGCGCCTGCTCGACCTCGAGCGCTTGTTACCGGATTCGATGCGCCATCAACTTCCAGGCTTTTCGCGGGGCCAGTCGCCATGAACGTCGCCATCGTCGCCGAATTATTGCGCCGGCGCATCGGACTCGATCCGCTATCGCTCGGCGCGAATGTTCTTCCTCATCTCGTGGCCCAGCGGATGAGCGCCCTTCGGGTGGACGAGGTGTCGGTCTACGCGGCCATTCTCGCCGACTCCGTTGCCGAGTTCGAAGAGGTCGTCGAAAAGCTCGTCGTTTCGGAGACGTGGTTCTTTCGCGGAGGGAAACTGTTCCCATATCTGGTGGAGCGCATCCGCCGCGCCGCTACTCACCCCGTCCGCATTCTGAGCGCGGCGTGCAGTACCGGAGAAGAACCGTATTCGCTGGCTCTGTCCCTGGTTGAATCCGGCGTTCCGCGCGAGCAGTGGGAGCTGGAGGCCATCGATCTGAGCGCGCGGAACATCGAGCGAGCGCGGCGCGGATGTTTCGGCAATTCGTCGTTTCGAGAAACTCCCCTCTCGATGCGACGGAAATACTTTCACGAGAAGGCGGACGGCTGGGAGTTGGACGAGTCGATTCGCAATCTGGTTCGCTTCCATCGCGGCAACATCCTGGATGCCGATTCGATTGCGGGAGCGAGAAAATTCGATCTTATTTTCATCCGCAATGTCCTCATTTATCTCTGCGCGGAGGCGAGAACGTTGGCTCTGGACCATATCGAGCGTTGGTTGTCGGCGGACGGCGTGGTCTGCACCGGCCATGCCGAGCCGATCAACTTTACCGACGGCCGCTTTCGAACCGTCGGGCCGCACGAGTTTTTCTTGTTCGAGCGGCGGCCTGTCTCCGAGCGAACGACAAGGCGAGGCCGCGTGTCCGTTGCACCTCGGCGTAGGAGTAACTCGCGCCCGGCATCGTCGCCGCGTGTTCCCGCAACTCCGCTCCCGGAGAGCGATCTTTTGATTCGAGCGCGCTCCGAGGCGAACGCGGGAGCCTTGGAGACGGCGCTGGCTACTTGTAAGACGCATCTATCCACGGCCGAACCGTCGGCGGCGGCGTACAGTCTGCTCGGCTTGATTCATCGCGCGAGGCAGGAGAAGGCGGAGGCGGAGGCTTGTTTTCGCAAGGCCCTCTACCTCGATCCACTCCACGAGGAATCCCTGATGCATCTCCTGTTGCTGGCGCAAGAGAGCGGCGATGGGCAGTCCGTGGGACGCTACCAAGGTCGATTGGCCCGTCTCTCCCAAGGAGGCGCATCGTGACCTCGCTGCCGTTAGCCGAAGATCGCACGGACTGTTGGAGCCGGGTCGGCGTGTGGGGCGACCGTTCGTGCCCCGAGTTGCCCCCCGTGGTCCACTGTCACAATTGCCCGATTTTCAGCGCCGCCGGACGCCGCTTCCTGGCCGGTCCCGCTCCAGATGGCTATCTGGAGGCATGGACGGCCCGCTTGGCCGAGCCGGAAGAAAGGGACACGGGCGAGGCACGAGGCGTGTTGATCTTTCGTCTCGGCGACGAGTGGCTGGCTCTGCCGGTCGTGGCGCTACGAGAGGTCGTCGCGCTGCGGCCCATTCGTCGCATCCCCTTTCAGGCCGCACTGCTCGCCGGCGCGGTCAACGTGCGCGGCGAGCTTCATTTGGCCGTTCGCATCCATTCTCTGCTAGGGCTAGTGGGAACAAATGGCCATGCGCATACTCCTTCTATCTCTAGTAGTGGCGAATCGAAAAGCCGATTGATCGTGGCGGGCGGCGACAAAGAGACGTGGGTATTCTGCGTCGACGAAGTGGACCGCGTTTTTCGCCTGACACCCAACGAGTTGAAACCCGTGCCGCCGACCTTGGGCCGAGCGCTGGCGCGGATGACGCGCGGCGTGTTCCGCAGCCAGAATCGCGCGGTCGGCCTGTTGGACGAAGCACGATTGTTCGACGTGATACGGGCGGGCTTGCGATGAGCGACAGCGGTTTCTCAATGATGGATCTATTCCGCGAAGAGGCGCGGGCGCACGCCGGCGGGCTCAGCGAAGGACTCTTGCGTTTGGAGTCGTCGTCCGCCGACGCCCAAACCCTGGAGCCGCTGATGCGGGCCGCGCACTCGATCAAGGGGGCGGCACGAATCGTCGGCGTCGATCTCGCCGTGAAACTCGCTCACGCGATGGAAGATGTCTTCGTCGCGGCACAACGGGACGAAGTGCGCCTTACCTCTTCCGATATCGACATATTACTGCGCGGGACGGACGTGCTGGCCGAGTTGGCGAAGCTGCCCGGAGACGACCCCGGCGCATGGGTTTCCGAGTTCGAATCGACGGTGGAGGAACTGTCGCAACGGATTCGGACGATCCTAACGCGACCCAAATCGGAGCCGAGCGAACCAGCCGTTCGAGCCGCCGCCGAGCCGCTTCCACCCGCCGAGTTGGCACCGTCCGCGCCGACCGAGACGACGGCCAAGGAACCCGCTCCAAGCCCACCGCCTCCGTCCGCGAACGGCCCCGTCGAATCGGTGGTCCGCGTAACGGCGCAGAATCTCACGCGGCTCATGGGATTGGCCGGCGAATCGTTGGTCCAGGCTCGCTGGCTGCAACCGTTCACCACTTCGCTGTTGAAATTAAAAAAGCATCAAGACCATCTCGCCGCGGTCCTCGATACGTTGGACGACGAGTTACAGAGCGGCAACACGGATCGGCTCGCCGTTTTGGCGGCGGAGGCCCGCAGGCAAGCGGCTCAATGCCGTCAACATTTGGCCGAACGCATCGCCGAATTCGAGGATCACGCCGCCCGCGCCGAGGATCTCAATAGCCGACTCTATCTCGAAGTGATCGGCAGCCGAATGCGTCCCTTCGCCGACGGCGTGCAAGGCTTTCCTCGGATGATCCGCGACTTGGCGCGCTTTCTCGACAAACAAGTTCGCCTCGAAATAGCAGGTCAGACGACCGAAGTGGACCGCGACATTCTCGATAAACTGGAAGCGCCGCTGACGCATCTTTTGCGCAATGCCATCGATCACGGCTTGGAAGCGCCCGCCGATCGGGTCGAAGCGGGCAAGCCGGAGTGCGGCGTCGTGCGGCTGGAAGCGCGCCATCGCGCCGGGATGCTCGTGTTGACGGTCGCGGACGATGGGCGCGGCATCGATCTGGATAAGCTGCGGAGAAAAATCCTCGATCGGGGATTGAGCCGCGCCGATCTGGTGTCGGCGATGAGCGAGGTCGAATTACTCAGTTTTCTCTTTTTGCCCGGCTTCTCGACGGCGGAGGCGGTGACGGAGGTGTCCGGCCGCGGCGTCGGCCTCGATGTCGTTCACGATATGGTCGGCAAAGTGGGCGGCTCCGTTCACGTCACCACCTCTCTGGGACGAGGCACGACCTTTCATCTGCAATTACCCCTTACCCTATCCGTTTTGCGCGCCGTGGTCGTGGATGTGGCCGGCGAGACGTATGCCTTTCCCCACAATCGCATCGACCGGCTGGTGCGTCTTTCGCGCGCCGGACTCGATTCGCTGGAAAACCGGCAATTCGTAGCCGTCGATGGCCGCAATGTCGGACTCGTCCTCGCGGCTCAGGTGTTCGACCTGCCAAGCCGCACGCCGCCCGGCGACGACTTGCCCGTTCTACTGGTCAGCGACACGGCGGGACAATACGGCTTAATCGTCGATGCTTTTCGCGGCGAGCAAGATCTCGTGGTCCGCCCGCTCGATTCGCGTTTGGGCAAAGTGGCCAACGTCAGCGCCATCGCCATCCTCGACAATGGCGCGCCGGTGCTGATCGCCGACGTGGAGGATTTGCTGCGCTCGCTGGATCGCTACATTCAGACCGGAACCCTGAGCCGCTGCGAACCGCCCAAGCTCGGAGCGATCCGGCGCAAGCGCGTCCTCGTCGTGGACGACTCGATCACCGTGCGCGAGGTGGAGCGTCAAACGCTGGTCAATCGCGGCTACGATGTGGCCGTGGCGGTGGATGGCCAAGAAGGTTGGAACCTGGCGCGGGCGGAAGCGTTCGATCTCATCATCACCGATGTGGACATGCCGCGCATGAACGGCTTGGAGTTGGTTCAAGCCGTTCGGGGCAATCCCGCGCTGAAAGGCGTGCCCATCGTTATCGTTTCCTACAAAGACCGTGAGTCGGATCGCGTGCGCGGCATGGAGGTCGGAGCCAATTACTACCTGACCAAGAGTAGTTTTCACGATAATACGTTTCTGCAAGCCGTCGTCGATCTGATAGGAGAACCGTAAGGATGCGCGTGGCGATTGTCAACGATCTGGCACTGGCGCGGGAGGTGCTGAAGCGTTTGCTTCTCTCGGTTCCGGGCTATCGGATTGCCTGGACGGCGGTAGACGGCCTGGAGGCCGTGCGCAAAGCTGCCGAGGACACGCCCGACGCGATTCTCATGGATCTCGTGATGCCTGGAATGGATGGCGTCGAGGCCACGCGCCGCATTATGAAGGACAATCCCTGTCCGATTTTATTGGTCACATCGAGCGTCTCCGGAAACTACAGCATGGTGTACGAGGCGATGGGGCACGGCGGCCTCGACGCCGTCAATACGCCCACTTTGGACCGCGACGGCACGGTGCGGGACGGTCAAGGCTTGCTAGTCCGGTTGTCCCATCTGGCAAATGCCAAGCGGGTCGGTTCCGTACCGCTTGCCATTTCCTCTCCAAGCGATCGTCCCGCGCGCGCAGCACCGCCCTTATTGGCGCTCGGTGCCTCGACGGGGGGGCCGGAAGCATTGGCCCGCATCGTCGCGGCTCTGCCGACCGAGTTCCCCGCCGCCACGGTGATTATTCAACACATTGGCGTCGATTTCGTTCCCAGTCTGGTGGGTTGGCTGCAAGGACGCAGTCGCCTTCGCGTTCGCTCGGCCTCTGCCGGAGACACGCCGCAAGTCGGCGAAATCCTAGTCGCCGCCAGCAACGATCACTTGATCCTCAACCGAGATGGCCGATTGGCCTATCGCGACGAACCCAAGGACTATCCCTATCGCCCCTCGGTGGACGTATTTTTCGGCAGTCTGGCCGCGCAGTGGCCCAATCCGGGAGTCGCAGCCCTTCTCACGGGCATGGGAGCGGACGGGGCGCGCGGCTTGTTGCATCTGCGCCAGGCGGGATGGCTGACCTTGGCTCAGGATCAATCCACCAGTGTGGTCTACGGAATGCCGCAAGCCGCCGCTCAATTGGGCGCGGCGCGGCATATTCTACCCTTATCCGATCTGGCAGAGGCTATAAATGCCCATTTCCTTCGTTAGCCCAATTGATACGGCACCGCCGTAGGAGCGCCTCGTTACATTGTCGTATCGACGATCAACACATCGACTCCGCTGACGATGCGGAGCAAGCGATCCAAAGGCGATTGTCCGAACCAACGGCGATACCAGGGCCGTTGCGTTCGACCCATGAGAATTTGCGTGATACCGTACTCGCGGACGAAACCGGCGACCGCGTCGGCGAAGTTCGCACCGGCGTAGCTCATCGGCACGGCACCGAGCTGGTGCGCCAGGGCCAGAGCGTCGGCGATGCGGCGTTGCGTCGCCGCCTCGACCCGCAACAGATCTTCGCGCGGTGTCTTGATGTACACTGCGTACCACGGAGCGTGCAGACGATCCGCCAGACGCGCCCCTTTGCGCAACAAAATCTGAGGTTTGGGACTGCGCGAACTGAGGCACACCATCACGCGCCCCGAAGGCGTCGGCGACTCGGCGTCGCGCGCTTGACGCTTGCGATCCAAGATGAAGCGAATCTCTTCGAGGGCCATTTCGCGCAAGCGCGTCAGATTCGCCTCGGTGAAGAAATTGTTCAGCGCGCTGTCGATCCGTTCGCGCGGATAGATTTTGCCGCTGCGGAGACGCTCTTGCAGATCTTCGGCCGGCAGATCGACGTTCACAATTTGATCGGCCAAAGACAGAACGTAGTCCGGCACGCGCTCTTTGACTTTCACTCCCGTGCAGCTTTCGACGAGATCGTAAAGACTTTCGAGATGTTGAATGTTCAAAGTCGAGATCACATGGATTCCGGCCTGCAACAGTTCTTGCACGTCCTGATAGCGTTTGGTATTACGACTGTCCGGCGCGTTGGTGTGCGCCAATTCGTCCACCAAGGCCACCTGGGGACGACGTTTCAAGACGGCATCGAGATCCATCTCTTCGAGAACGACTCCGCGATATTCGATCCGCCGGCGCGGGATTCGATCGAGATCGTCGATTAACGCCGCCGTTTCGGCTCGTCCGTGCGTCTCAATGACCCCGATGACCACATCCACGCCCTGTTTTTTCAGACGCTGACCCTCTTGCAGCATTTCGTAGGTCTTACCGACTCCAGCGGCAAAGCCGAGATAGATCTTGAGCCTGCCGCGCTGCTGCTCGCGGATCAACGCCAGGAATCGCTCCGGCGGCGGTCGATCGTTCGCATGGGGTGGCACAGTCGGTCCTCTTGCTTATGGCGAACCGGCGGCGTAAGCTGCCGGGTAAGGCGAACCGGCTGCATAAGCTGCCGGGTAAGGCGAACCGGCGGCGTAAGCTGCCGGGTGTGGCGAACCGGCGGCGTAAGCTGCCGGGTGTGGCGAACCGGCGGCGTAAGCTGCCGGGTGTGGCGAACCGTCAGCGTAAGCTGCCGGGTGTGGCGAACCGTCAGCGTAAGCTGCCGGGTGTGGCGAACCGGCGGCGGTGAGGTGTGAAACCCGGCAGCTTACGCTGCCGGTTCGCCTTGATGCCAGGTGCGCAGGTTC
Source organism: Planctomycetota bacterium (assembly GCA_021781415.1). Taxonomy (GTDB): domain Bacteria; phylum Planctomycetota; class Planctomycetia; order Gemmatales; family Gemmataceae; genus JAJPHU01. Next base: position 11,286 of record JAJXWW010000223.1, on the reverse strand, counting down.
AAATAAAACGTCGTTCCCTGTCCCGTTCGGCTTTCGCAACTCACCTGTCCGCCGTGCGCCAGGACGATCTCGCGCACGATTGCCAATCCCAAGCCGGTGCCGTGGCCGCGACTCTGATCCGGTACGCGGAAAAACTTCTCGAAGACGTGGCGCACATGCTCGGGAGGGATGCCGACTCCGGTGTCGGCCACCGATAAGCGCACCGTCTGGTCGTCGAGCTTCTGGGCCGACAAGGTGATGCGCCCACCCGGCTCGGTGTAGGTGATCGCATTATCGAGTAGATTATTCAGTGCGTGGCCGAGACGAACGGCATCGGCGGCTACCGGCGGAACTCCCAAGACGTCTTCGACGATTACCTCAATGCGCTTGGACTCGGCCCGCGTCCGGATGAGGTCGGCGGCGTCTTGCAACAGCGATTGCGGCAATTCCGCTTGCAAAATCAGACATTCGCGCCCCTCTTCCAAACGCGCCAGAGCCAGCAGGTGTTCGATCGTGTTCAACAGGCGCTCGGCATTGTCGCGGGCATCGATCAGCAACTCCGTCTGCTTCGGCGTCAACGGGCCGATGGTCTCTTCCAAAAGGAGGTGCAGTACGAGTCGAACGCTGGTCAAAGGCGTTTTTAGCTCGTGACTGACCGTGGCCACCAAATCGCTTTTGATGCGGTCGAGCAAGCGAAAACGGGTAACGTCGTTTAGAACGACGGCGGCTCCCAAAGTATTCTGAAAAGGGTCTTTAATGGGTAGTATTTGGGGAAGATACGAGCGTTCTTCGCCGTTGTGGCGGAACGTGAGCGTTTGGTCGAAAGCCTGGGTCAAGAAAAGGCGATCCTGCTTCAGGGCGTCGGCAAGGGGCTGGCGCAAGGCGGACGGAGGCATCCAGACGGGAGCCTCGGCTCCATCGGTGGGAGGAGCGATTCCCAGGAGACGATGGGCGGCGGGATTGGCCATCTCGACTCGGCCATTGGGATCGATGACGACGACGGGGTCGGGGAACGAGTCGATGGTGGCCTGGCTGGTGCGCTGTACCCGCAGTAGGCGCGCCGAGTGCGAGTCCCGATAGGCGCGGAGGTGACGAGCCATAAGATTGAAGGCCTCGGCCAAGTGACCGATTTCATCGTGTGAGACGATGGGTACGGCTTGATTGAGATTGCCCGAACCAATGGCGATCACCGATTGCGTCACCGCCTGGATGGGCTTCAGCACGGCGCGCGTGGTACTCCAGATCACGAATGCCGCGAGTACGACGGTGGTCGTCAAGCCGATGGCAAGACCGATTTGCGAAATCGTCGCCGTTTGTTTCGCTTTGACGCTGGCTCTCTCCATACTCTCTTGATTCAACCTGCGAATCGAATAGGCGACCGCCTTAATGGAGCGAAACAACTCGAACAGACAAGGTTCCTCCGTTCCGTCAAAATAGATGCGCTTGCGCGTCGCTTGGGAAGACTCGGCGGCAAAGAATGCGTCGCCTTGCCGGCGATAGGCGGCCGTAAGCTGCTGCAAGCGCTCGACCAACTCGCCTTCTCCCGTCTCGGTGACGTTGTTGATCTCACACGACAGATTTTCCTCGTATACAGACCAATTTTTAGTGTATTCCGACCGGGCGTCTTCTTTGCCTTGGAGAGCGAACTGAAACGACGAGTCGATGCGTTCGAGAGCTTCGTTGAGTCCGACCATCGCCTCGACGCTGACGTAGTTTTCGCGGAGAATGTCTTCGATCCGATTGCCGACATTGCGGAGCAATAAAATAGCCGTTGCGCCGATGAACGCCAACAGACACAGCAAGGGAACCAGGGCCGACACAATGCGCCAACGCAGAGTCATGTTCGCCTCAAAATCCGTGGCGTTTCCGTTTGCGATACAGGGTGCTGGGATCGATGCCAAGAGTAGTGGCGGCTTCTTCGAGCGAAGCGCTATTGGCCAGGACGCAGCGAATGTGTTCCGCCTCCAGAACGTCGAGCGTTACCGCGCCGCCGACCTCGACGCGCGGCGGGGGCGGATTGCCGACCGGACCCGGTAAATGCTCGCGCTCCAACGCTTCGCCCTTCGCCAAGATGACGCCGCGCTCGATGGCGTTGCGCAACTCGCGGATGTTGCCCGGCCAATGGTGATGCAATATGGCTTCCTCGGCTTGAGGCGAGAGGGAGCGCACGGCCTTGCCCGTTTGCCGCGCGAAGAACGCCAACAGATGCCTGGCCAACGGGAGAATGTCGGCGGGACGCTGCCGCAGCGAGGGCATCTCGATGTCGATGACGTTCAAGCGATAGTAGAGGTCTTCGCGGAATCGTCCCGCCGCCGCCTCCGCCGAGAGATCGCGGTTGGTGGCCGCGATAATACGGATATTCACACTCCGCGTTTTGGTCTCGCCGACTCGTTCGTAGCTTCGATCCTGTAACAGGCGCAGCAATTTCGGCTGCACGGACAATGGCAGATCGCCGATCTCATCGAGAAATAGCGTTCCGCCTTCCGCCGCCGCCGCCTTGCCCTCGGTATCGCGCACCGCGCCGGTGAACGCGCCTTTGACGTGACCGAACAGATCGCTCTCCAGCAATTCACCCGATAGACTGGGGCAGTGGACGACCACAAAGGGACCGCCCGCCCGCGCGCTGCGCTCGTGAATGGCGCGGGCCAGAACGGTCTTACCCGTGCCGCTTTCGCCGCGCAGCAACACCGTGGCTTCGCTGGAAGCCACCTGAAAGGCGAGATCGAGCGCTTGGCGAACGATCGGTTCCGTCGTTTGCAAGTCTACTTCCGGCAACGCCGCACGCACTTGTTCTTCGAGATTGGCCACCTGCTTATGCAAGCGCTGCATCTGCCGCCAACGCTCAAGGACCAGACGCAATTGATCGGGCGTGAACGGTTTGGGCAGATAATCGAACGCGCCGGATCGCATGGCCTCGACCGCCGAGGCGATGCTGGCGTGCGCGGTGATGATGATAACGGCCAATCCCGAGGACTCGCGCAGCAAGCGCGGCAGCAACTCGATCCCTTCTTCGCGCCCCAAACGTAGATCGAGGAAGGCGGCATCGAAGCGCTGTTTGCGCAGCCAATTCAAGGCTTGTTCGCTGGAACCGGCTTCGGCAACGGTATGCCCCATGCTCTCCAACGCCGTCCGCAGCGTTCGTCGGAGACTCGCTTCATCATCGATTAAGAGCAGATCCATGAACCTTTTCCTTTTGCCGCGCCAACTTCATCTTATGTTTCCTCAAGAAGCCGACCCTCACATGCCGATAAACAACGATGTGCGGCATCCCGTAGCGCAACCTGGAGCTTTCCTCATGTTGGATCGTCGCCATTGGCGTCTGTATCTCGCCGCCTGCGTTCTCTTCCTCGCGGGCGTTCTTCTGACCCTCGGCACCATCGACTCCGTCGCAACCGGCTCCAAGCCGAATGGGATCGAATGGCTCGGCGGTTCCATTGTATACGAACTGCGCCAGGCACTCGGAGCGGCGATTTACGTCTTTCTTTCTGCATGGATCGTTTTCGCCATCCGCCTCGTGCTGCGTCGAGGCTGGATGAATTGGACGTTGTGTTCTCTGGGATGGTTCTTGTTAACGTCGACGGCGGCGGTGTTGGCCGAGCGCTGGCCTTCACTCTCTCTCCGCGGCGCGGAGCCTCCGCTTGGCCCCGGCGGCAGCATCGGCGCGTGGCTCGACGCGATCCTGCACGAGAATCTCCAACCGATGGGGCAAGAAATCCTCTTGGGCGGATGTCTTGCTCTCGGGCTGATTCTGACGATGGCGGGGCTGCTCCGATTGTCGTATCGACTTTTATGTCGAATGTTCGCGGCGAGAGGAGTCGCCAATTCCATTCCTCAAGTGCTACCGATGGGAAAAGCGATGCCACCCCGCTCTCCGGCGCGGCGCGGTTCCTTGCCGTCGATCGTCAAGACGACCAAGATTCCGGCGGATGCGGTCGAGCAACAGGATGCGCCGGTCGACGCGGACGAATCCTCGACCGCCGCGAAAATCATTCCCATTCACCATCACAACGAGATCGTGCGCCCAGATGCGCAGGGACCGCACCTGTTCTCCCCTCCGCGCCGCAAGCCGCCGACGGAGGCCGTCTCGGATCGCCAGCGCTTCGCCGACTACGAACTGCCGTCGCTGAAACTGCTCGAAGATGCCAAACCGTTCGACTATAGCGAACACGATCATCAACTGCGCGATAGGGCGGCACTCTTGGAAAAAACTTTTACCGATTTCGGACTCAACGTCCATGTCGTCGGCATCAACACCGGGCCGGTCGTCACCCAATTCGAGATCGCCTTGGAGACCGGACTGCGCGTTCATAAGGTGACGCGCCTAGCCGACGACATCGCCCTCAACCTGAAGGTGCCGAGCGTGCGCATCGTCGCGCCGATCCCCGGCAAGAACACGGTCGGCATCGAAGTGCCCAACGAATTCCGCGCCGATGTACGCTTGAAAGAAGTGCTGTTAGCCTCGGCGAAAAAGGTGGCCAAATCGAAGATTCCGCTGTTTCTCGGCAAGGACAGCGAAGGCCGACCGCTCGTCCACGATCTCGCCGACATGCCGCATCTGCTCATCGCCGGTACAACGGGAACCGGCAAATCGGTGTGTTTGAACACCATCGTCCTCAGCATCCTCATGACGCGCCGACCCGACGAAATCAAAATGATTATGCTCGATCCCAAGGGCGGCGTCGAGATGGAGGTGTATAGTAAGATTCCCCATTTGATGCACCCCATCGTCAGCGACATGAAAAAGTCCGAGGCGATTCTCGCTTGGGCCGTGGACAAGATGGAGGAGCGATACGATCTCCTCCGCCGTGCCCGCGTCCGCAACATCGCCGGCTACAACGAACTGAAAGCCGACGAGATCCTCCGCCGCGTCAATCCGCAGGACGACGAGGAAAGACGGCAAGTCCCGTCGCACATGCCGTACATCGTCATCGTCATCGACGAGATGTCGGACCTGATGTTGCAGATGAAGAAGGAAGTGGAGGGGCACATTATCCGCTTGGCTCAGAAATCGCGGGCGGCGGGCATTCATTTGGTGGTGGCCACGCAGAAGCCAACCGTCGATGTGATTACCGGACTCATCAAGTCGAACTTGCCGTCGCGCATCTGCTTCAAGGTAACGAACAAATCGGACAGCCGCGTCGTCCTCGATGCGATGGGGGCGGATAAGCTCCTCGGCAAGGGGGACATGCTGTTCTTGCCGCCGGGTACCAGCGACCTGCTCCGCGCGCAGGGAACCTATGCCAGCGATAAAGAGATACAAGACATCGTCGCCGTGCTGGAATCGGAACCGTGCTACGCATCCGAATTGATGGAGCTGCAGGTCGGCGACAAAGAAGGTTCGTTGAGCGAGCGCTTGGGCAAGCGCGAGGACGACTTATACGAACCGGCCATCGAAATCATTTTGCGCGAGGGTCGCGGCAGTGTGTCATTGTTGCAGCGTGCCTTGGGCATCGGCTACGGTCGGGCGGCGCGTCTGATCGACTTCATGGCCGAAGACGGCATCGTCGGCGGCTACAACGGCAGCAACGCGCGCGAAGTATTGTACACCCCGGAGCAATGGGCGGGATTGCGCGGAGCGACGACAACGAAATAGGAAGTTTTCACTTATCAGACGAGCGGATCGATACCTCTCGGAAAATGACGGGTGCGTTTCCGAGGAATGTACTGTTTCGGTCGTCTCTCGAACATATGACTATGCTAGGCCGAACGCCTATGTATGTTCATGCCGCAAAGCATTACAAATGAATCAAATGCGTCGAGCCGCATCGGTATCTGGTTCGACCTTATCTACAATGCGATTGTTGAGGACTGAGTCATCATCGAAGAGATCAAACAACCCTGGCTGGGTGGTACTCTTTGGCCTTTTGTGTTCGATCGCACCGGCGAAATTGGAAATAAGAGCTTCCACCATTGAATTCCGAAGATCTTCGGTAGGGCCGACGTGATAGAAATGCTCGACGTGGTTGATGGTAAAGTCGCCGGTACTCCACTCGCTTTCGATCCGAGGGTTCGTGCGATATTTGTTCTGATACCAAGTGGACAACACGAAACGACACGGTAGTTTCTTCAAGTCTTCCGCAAGATCCTTCTCATCCTCCTCCGCCCATGAATTGTAATAATCGACATGACGGCCAGCGTAAGGCGGATCAGCATAGACGAAATCATCGGCGACCGCTTGCTCGAGGGTATTCCGAAAATCTGACGCTTGAAACACCCAGTCCACCGAGCGAAGGATACGCGCACATTGGGCAACTTGGTTCGCGATTTTTGTTATGTATGCTCTGGCAAAGCGCTCGGGCTTTCTACAAAACGGGACATTAAACTTTCCCTTACGGTTGAACCGCATGACACCGTTAAAACATGCTCGATTCAAGAATACGAAAGATAAGGAACTTGGCGTCTCATTAAACTGCTCGCGGATTTCATAATACACTGACTCGCCCGATTGCTTTAGTCGCGCACCTTGCTCCATGAGATATTCGCGCACAGACCCGGCTGTTATTTGTCCAGACTGGAGATCGCAGTAAAAGCGAATTATGTGTCGATTGGAATCGCACAGAAAAGCGCGTTCGGGTCGGAGGTTAAAGGGGACGACGCAAGAGCCACAAAACGGTTCAATCCAGCGTCCACCGGCAACCTGCGGCTGCAAAGACTCGATGGCGCGAACAATCCTCGTCTTAATGCCCTGACACTTGATTGGGGGAACGATGGGTGCCATTACTCGTCCCCCTGTGCTTCTTCTCGATCGCTGTCCCACTCATCCTCATCCGATAACTCTTCGATTTCCCGTTTGTGTGCCTCGATTACGTCGATGCCACCTTGCTTGTATTCGGCATATGACTTGAGATTTGTATAAGGGCGCTGCAAGTCCAGGGATTGAGCCATGTCCTTCGTCAAATAATACATCCAATAGTCGTCGTAGATTTCTTCTCCGAGTCGTGCAAATGGACCGCGCCCCGATGCGAGGTCGGCTATGGTCTTGATCGAACCGATATTCTTTGTGTTACCACTGCCCGGGCTGGCAGCGGCGATGCGGTATTTTGGTTGGGCGAAAAACTGAAAGTCTCGGATTACGGAGGGAATCTTATCGAGATCGTCAAGCGTGTAACGCTTGCGTTTCATCCATCGCTTCCTGCGTTTGCGAGTAGATGATACCGAGAACGAAGTGCCCCGCGTATTGGCCATACGGGTAGAGCGCGTTTTTCGAGCTTTCGCGGTTGCGGAAATATCCCGTGAACGCTCCCAACGTCATCCCGTTGACACGCCTTTCGTTGATACGATATGTGCTTTTTATGTCGACGGCGAATTTCGTCGCCGTCTGCTTGTCGATGAATGTCAAATCGGGATAGAAGTTCTGTTGCGAGCAAAGCTCCAGCGCGAGGGAATGCTGTTTTGCAAATTCGACGAACATCGGAAACAGAAGCAACTCTAAGACTTTGGACACGATCTTCGTATCGACCGAAACGGTGTAGATTTGGCGGTAAATGTCGACGAAACCCTTGACAATCCAGTCGCCTTCGTTGGTGGTCACGGCTTTGGCAAACGCTGCGGAGTGTTCTTGCAGTGCGAACAGGAACTCGTCGCGGGTCATGGGATTTCCTTCCGAGCTTGCGTTTCTAGCGACATGGTACAGATTCCTGACGGCTTCCTCCTTTTCGGTCGGGCAAGGAGTTGTTGTTATACGGCAACCAAGCGGCCTACGCATCGAAACTATGCTGTATTGTTCTCGGGTTTTCGATTTTGTCAAGAAACGGCCAGACATTCTGGAAGGTCGCCATTACGATCCTGCTCGCGAAACAGTGCGCTGCCGGAACATCGAAGTCGGTTTCGTTGTGGACGCTCTAACGCGCCGGGGGATCACGCCTCTTCCAGGCCGTTGACGCTGCGCATGAGGCCGTATTTTTTCATCTTTTTGTAGAGTGTGACGCGGCTGATGCCCAAGGCGTTGGCGGTGTGAACGCGACTGTAGCCGTTATTGACCAGAGTGCGTTGGATGATGTTGCGCTCGACTTGATCCCGGTTGTGCGACAGCGATTCGTTGCCGATCGAGCGCGTCGCAACGGGAACCCGATTGGGACGAAATTCGCGGATCTGCTGCGGTAAATGCTCCGGCAGCAACTCCGAACCGCTGCTGACGAGAACGGCTTGCTGGATGAAGTTTTCCAGCTGGCGAATGTTCCCCGGCCAACTGTACGATTCGATGGCATCCAGCGCGGGCAGGCTGATGTCGAATAGTTCTTTGTTGAACTTGGTGTTGAAGCGGGCCACGAGCGCGCGGGTCAGCGGCGCGATGTCTTGAACGCGCTCGCGCAGCGGCGGCAAATGATACGACATGACGTTGAGGCGATAGTAGAGATCTTGGCGGAACTTGTTGGCGGACACCGCTTCTTCGAGATCCCAATTGCTGGCGACAATGATGCGAGCGTTACAATGGCGCGTCTCGTTGCTGCCGACCTGCTCGAACTCGCCGGTTTCAATGACGCGGAGCAGCCCCGCCTGTTGCTCCATGCCCAGGGTGTCGATTTCATCGAGCAAAATGGTTCCGTGGCCGGCCGCTTCAAACTTGCCGATCTTGGCTTTATCCGCGCCGGTGAACGCTCCCTTGGAGTGGCCGAAGAAGGCGCTTTCGATCAGATTGGCGGGCTGAGCGCCGCAGGGAACCGTGAGGAACGGGTGTTCGCGGCGTGGCGAACAATCGTGAATGAGTCGGGCCAGATAGGTCTTGCCCGTGCCGGTCTCGCCCGTGAGCAACACGGTGACGTCGTGAGCGGCGGCTAGGGCGAGGCGTTCGACCAGGGGCAACAGGGACGGCGTTTGCGTCGTCAGCTGCCGACTCATCACTTCTTCGATCGTTTCGTTTTCGTCGGTGGCCAAGAAATCGCGTACCCGCCCCACACGCTCGCGGATCGCCTTGGTCAGCTGGGCGGCGTCGTGGGGCCAACGAATGAAGTGCGCAACGTATTGATCCAGTTCGATCATCGGCCTCGCCGATTCGCCGGATACGATCAGAATGATGGGCGGCAATTTGCGGATATAGATTTCCCGAACCAGGCGAAGAATCTGTAGCGAATCGATTTCGGAAGAGGCGGCCAACAGGAGCAAGCCATCGGTCTCCTGACCGAGATGCGTGCGAACCGAGGCGTAATTGCACTGAAAGACCTGCTGTCCCAGGTTCTTCTTCAAGTGCGTTTGAATGGTTCCGGCTAGGTTTTGATCGTCGGTGACCAAGGCTACTCGACTGCTGCTCATCGCCTGTCTCCCTACCGCAAAGGGTGATCGACTTCCCCGAGCGCGCGTCGGCGCGGAACGCCGACTCGCGGATTCCCCACGGTGCGGAAACGCCTCCGGGGTTGCCGGTCGGCATTGGCCGGTCGTGGGAACCATCGCATCCACGCACGTCACTCACAACAAACTCGTAGCGGAACGTGTCGTCGCGGATGCTCCTATCGAAATACGAGCGGAGGATGTCTTCCCTGGGACAACGAGGTCGCGGCAGGGAGCCTCTCCCACGATTCAGTCGGTACGGCGAGAATCGCACCGTGGCATCTCATGCACGCGGCGACGGAGGGTGTCGTACCTTTCCGCGCGCCGACCGAGGAGATGCGGCGTTCTCTCGTAGCTCGGTTCGCCAGCGATCCTCAAGCGAAATCCGAACGATCCCTATGGGTGATAAGCAAGCGAAGACAGACAGGGCTTCGCAGTTCGGGACGCCCTTCCGGTGAGACATCCCACAGACGGGGGAAAGTGCTTCCTTCACGACCCCTAAAGTCGGCAAGCAAGGCCGACTCGTGTTAGAGGAAGTTAACTTTAAGTTAACCTCCGGCAACTGTCAAGAATATATTTTCGAGAATCCGTAATCGTTGGTGGAATTTTTCGGCCTCCTTGGGTTTTATCGCCGGTGATGCCTGTGCCACAGAGCGCACTACGGATCGGAGGCCAAACGATCCATCGCGGCTTGACCGTTGAGGTGCGGTCTGTCCTCTGGGCTTTGATCTGCAGGCGAGAAGAGCGATTGCGCGTCGAGTAGATTCTGCGCGATGTCGCGGATGGGGCGGCGCTGGCGGCGCGATTGCAGGCGAAGTCTCTGATAGGCTTCTCGTTCCGTAATGCGCATGCGTTCGACGAGTACCCCCTTGGCGCGCTCGATGAGGATACGGTCGTTCAATCGCTGTTGCAGCTGTTCGTGACGGGCCTTCCAGACTCGTTGTCGTTGAAGGTCGGCGAAGACATTGGCGAAGGCGAGGTCGATCGCCTCGACACTGGACGGCCACAACAACAGCTGAACGGGATATTGTCCGGCCCAAGCGCGATAGGCCTCGGCTCGTTGGGCCGGGATGGCCGCGATCAGTCCCACGTCCAGAGCCAAAACCTCCTCCAGCCAGGCGGTCGGTGGACAGAAGGGTTCGACCACCAGTAACACGTCCGGTTTCGGATCGCGATCCACGAGGGTCTCGCTCGGCGACCAACGCAGGAATTCGACGACCCACGGCCCGATTTCCGGGCGGCTGGACCACTGCCGCAGGAGTGAACTCGACCCGTCGCTTTCGCATCCTCGTTCGTCCTGTACAATCAACGCGCGCATGACTGCTCTTCTCCGCTTCGGAAATCGCTCACCACGCCGCGCTCAGCGGGCGAATTCCAGGGGAAGAAGAATCGTGGGGAGGAGCGTACATCTGCTCTAGCATTGGTTGCGTTGCCTTCCTTGTCAAGAAACCGCTCGGAAGCGACCAGGATTGTAGACGCAAGCGCGCGGGATTTGGTTCCCAAAACGACGCCTATCCAGGGGAGAGGGGAGAGAAATGATTCGCGGATAAACTCGGCGAGTCCGCCGCAAAAGCCCCTCCCCCTGGGTTCAGGGGGCGAGGGGTAGACCGTGAGAGGGTGTCGCCGATCGTCTCTTAGAAGCTGTCCGATAAGCCCCTCTCCCCCTGTACTCAGGGGGAGAGGGGTTGGGGTGAGGGGGTGATTATCTCGCATATTCTCGCCCCTCACCCCCGATCCCTCTCCCCTGAGTACAGGGGAGAGGGGGGCGATGCCGATCGTCTCTTACTTGTTCGCGCTCGCCGCTTTGCGTTCCTTCGGCTGGGTCACGCCTGGGAAATCGTCGGTGCGGAACGGCGAGGCCGGTAGACCGTCTTTGTTCCACAGGTTGACGACCGGACAGTTCGCCCAACCGAAGCGGACGGCGACGGGTTCGATCACCTTGTCGCACCATACGAGGATGGCATCGCCCTGAATCTCGGCCTTGGCGTTGAAAAACTTGCGGTCGTTACCCGCGATGGTGAATCCCGTCAGCGGTCCATCCTT
>JAJXWW010000139.1 GCA_021781415.1 Planctomycetota bacterium | reverse complement strand
AAGGATATGATTTGACCTGCCGCCTCACGCGGCAGGCAGCCAAGCATGTTTTCATTCTCGCTAGGGCCAACACACCAACTTGACAAACGATACCCCGCCGAGTCGAAAGACTCGGCGGGGTCTTTTTATGCGCCCATGCCCTCCACCCCATTCCGGTTAACCGCGACGCGCCAGCGGAGCGCGTTCGCGCATCCAAACGCGCTCCGCTGGCGCGTCGCGGCTAACCGAATACGGCAGGGTGTCCAAAATCGACTCCTTTCACTTTTCTCTCATCTATTCTTGATAAAGTAAGGCCATTTCATTCGCCCACTCTCTCCGCCCGTACCACAATTCAGCCGTGAACTCTCCCCTTGAGGGTTGGGATACGGAGGTGAGCGTATGGCGAACGTCAAGGAACTTCACGTCAACGGTTCGCGCCGCGTTGTCGATTCGGACCCCGAGCGCAGTTTGCTCAGCGTACTCCGCGACGATCTCGATCTAACCGGCAGCAAGTATGGCTGCGGCGAAGGCCGATGCGGCGCTTGTACGGTGCTGCTCGACGGCCAAGCCGTTCGGTCTTGCAGTACCCTCGTCGGCGCGGTGGGGAGCAAATCCATCGAGACCATTGAGGGATTGGCCAAGGACGGCAAACTGCATCCAGTTCAAGAGGCGTTCCTGGAGGCGGACGCCCTTCAATGCGGCTACTGTACTTGCGGCATGATTATGTCGGCTTGCTCCCTCCTCAAACGCGATCCGCATCCCAGCCGCGACGACATTGTTCGCGCCATGAATGGCAACATCTGCCGATGCGGCGTCTATCCGCGCATTCTCTCGGCTATCGAACGAGCCGCCCGCGCTCGGAAAGGAGTCGATCGATGAACGAGAGCATCTTCGACGATCTCCTTCTCGATCCCGAACGCTACGAACTGTTCGCCGACGGAATGTTCTCGGCGGAGTTGGATCGGCGGGCATTCTTTCGCATCGTGGGCGGAGGGCTGGTCGTGGCGTGTCTGCTCGGAGAGTCGGAAGCGCAACAGCCGGGCGGCGGACGGCGCGGTCCATTCGGCGGCGGTGGACCCAAAGAGCTTGGTGCTTGGCTGCACATCGGTGAAGACAGCACCGTCACCGTTTACACCGGCAAGGTCGAGATCGGTCAGAATATCCGAACGTCGTTGACCCAAGCTGTGGCCGAGGAGTTGCATGCGCCGCTGTCGCGCATTCGATTGGTGATGGCCGATACTCAGTTAACCCCGTTCGACGGTGGGACTGCCGGGAGCATGACGACGCCGCGCATGGCACCGCAACTGCGCCGCGCCGCCGCTGCCGCCCGCGAACTCCTGATCGATCTCGCCGCGGAGCAAGGCAAGATCGAACGTGCCGCTCTCCAGATTAAGGATGGCAAGGTAGTGAGCGAGGATGGGAAATCGTCGTTCGCCTTCGGAACCCTTACGCACGGCAAGAAGCTGATGCGAGTTATCGACGACAAAACACCGACCGCTCCCGTCGAGAAGTGGTCTATCGCGGGCACTTCACCGAGAAAGGTCGATGGGCGCGCGTTCGTGACCGGCGAACACCGTTATGCGTCCGATGTGAAGCGTCCCGGCATGGTGTACGGCAAAGTGTTGCGTCCGCCGAGTTTTAAGGCCGAGCTAACGAGCTTGAAGACAGACGAGGCCAAGGCGCTGCCGAGCGTCACGGTCGTCCAGAACGAATCGTTCGTCGGCGTCACGGCCGCCACGGAACAGGAGGCGGTCAAGGCGCTTTCGACGCTGAAAGCCGAATGGAAATCGACACCGCAGCCGTCGAGTGAAGAGCTGTTCGACTACTTGAAGAAGCATCCCACGGCGGGACGAGGCGGGTTCGGCGGGCGCGGATCGAGCGCACCGCGCGGTTCCATCGCCGAAGGTTTGAAAGCGGCGGACCAGAAGATAAAAGCGACCTACACGATTGCCTATATCGCTCATGCGCCGATGGAGCCTCGCGCCGCCGTCGCCGAGTGGACCGACGGCAATCTCACCGTTTGGACCGGCACCCAACGCCCGTTCGGCGTTCGTTCCGAACTGGCGCGCGCCTTGAACGTCCCCGAAAATCGTATTCGGGTGATCGTGCCGGACATGGGTTCGGGCTACGGCGGCAAGCACACCGGCGAAGCGGCGGTCGAAGCGGCCCGTTTGGCCAAGGCGGCTGGCAAGCCCGTCAAGCTGGTTTGGACGCGCGAGGAAGAGTTTACCTGGGCCTACTTCCGCCCCGCCGGTGTCATTGAGGCCACCGCGGGAGCCAAGAAGGACGGCACGTTGACGGCGTGGGAATGCCACAATTACAACTCCGGTCCCTCGTCGTTGCAGTTGCCCTATGAGTCAGCCAACGTACTCACCCAATTTCACGGCGCGGATTCGCCCTTGCGCCAGGGTTCTTATCGCGCGCTGGCGGCCACGGCGAACACCTTTGCGCGCGAGGTGCATCTCGACGATCTGGCCCACGCGCTGCGCCTCGACCCCCTCGCCTTACGCTTGAAAAATCTCAAGGAGCCGCGCTTGCGCGCGGTGTTGGAAGCGGCGGCGAATCGCTTCGGCTGGGGCAAAGTAAAGCCCGCCGCCGATCGCGGTTTCGGCCTCGCCTGCGGCACGGAGAAGAACAGCTTCGTAGCCACCGTCGCCGAGGTTTCCGTCGAGCGTGCCAGCGGACGGGTGAAAGTGCTGCGCGTGGTGACGGCTTTCGAGTGTGGCGCGATTGTGAATCCGGAGCATCTAAAAAACCAGATCGAAGGCGCGGGGATGATGGCGCTCGGTGGAGCGCTGTTCGAGGCGATTCATTTCGCCAACGGCAAGATTCTCAATCCGCGCTTCTCCGATTATCGCGTGCCGCGCTTCACCGACGCGCCGGAGTTCGAGACGGTACTCGTCGATCGCAAGGATTTGCCCTCGTCGGGAGCGGGCGAAACCCCGCTCATTGCTCTCGCCCCCGCCGTCGGCAACGCCATCTTCCAGGCTTCCGGCGTGCGCCTACGTTCCCTCCCCCTGGCACCCAAGGGAGTAAAGCGTTCGTAAGATGCGGGGTGAATTACTCCAACTAGAGACAACTCTGCGGAAGCAAAAGACTCAATGAATATCTCAAAATGATTACTCACCGTCAGGTGGAAATCGCGAGAGTGTAATCGGGATGGCCCAGAGCGTTTGTGCTTTGATCCAATCGGAATGATTTGCCGAACACGGCAGAAGGCAACCGGCCGTCCCGTTTTCGCGTTGCGATGTACCCTTTCGCGCTGCGCCGGAGAATATCGAAGCGAATCGGCCCTTGCCGGGCATCCACCAGCCAGTATTCGCGGATCCCGGCTTCAAAATATGCTTGGCGTAGTAAGACCGTGTCTTTGCGGACGGAACCGGCGCTGACGATTTCCAGAACCATGTCCGGTGAGCCTTCCATTTCAACGAAGCCTCCGTCCCATCCTTCGACGAGGCGGACACGTTTCTCTCGCAGGGATGTGTTGGATACGAACGTGGCATCGGGCTTGCCCGAAATGTCCGCCTCCACATTGCTCAGCAGCAGTCCGTCCGGCAAGAAAAGTCCCAGATCCCCGGCTTTCACAAGACCCGTCAAGACATAAAAGAACTCTCTTTTTACGGCCAAATGGGTGAAGATCTGTTCCTTGCTCAGGTCGATCCAGACCCCGCCCTTGAGATACCAGATCCGGCCTTCTTCGGGAAAATCGGCGGCATCGGCCCAGCGGCGAAACGATTCCAGATCCACAACCCATTGAGGGATGCGCACCTGTTGAGTCTCATTAATGACGGTGATCATCTTGCGCGAGACCCTTACGGATTCGACATGGATCGAAACGAGGTTCGGATTCGACGTTGATAGATACTCGAAATTCGCAAAACTTACAAGACAGAGGACTGCCTCGCTCGGCAGTCGACTCCGACGGTCGGTCGTGCTTCAACCGCCCATTCACGCGAAATAACGTGGCAAGTGGGGGCGAGATCTCGGATAATGAGTATGGGTAGCCGTCGCTCCGCGCCCCCACAACCCCCGAATTGCACATGCTCCGCTTTCTCGTAAAGAATCAACACGATAGCCAAGAGATCGAGCATCCGTCCGGTCCTTTCGAGTTCGGTCGGGGCGGCACACGCGATGGCGTGCCGCGCTGCGTTATCCAGCACGATTTGTACGTCTCCAAAGATCATTTGCGCGTTTTGGAACTGGAAGACGGTCGGGTGCGGCTTGAGAATCTCAGCCAGCGCAATCCGATTCGCCTGGAGGACGGCAGCGCCGTCGCCGTGAACGGTAGCCGCGAGCTACCGCCGCCGATTCGGCTGACCGTCGGCGAAACCACAATCGACATCGACCGCCCGCCGGGCGACTCCGGAGAGCGCCTGTTGCAGACGCTGTCGACGCCGATGCCGCGCCGCGCCGAGGAACCCCGTCATACTTCGCTGATCGACTTGGGCCAATCGCCCTCGCCGGAGACGTTGGCCCACTGGTTTGAGACGGTCATTGCCGTCCAACGCGCCGCCGCCGGCTCGCAGGAGTTTTATGCGCAGACCGCACGGGCCGTCGTCACCTTGGTGGGTCTCGATCGCGGTCTGGTCATCCTCCGCCGCGATGGCCGCTGGATGGTTCAGGCGCGTTATCCCGAAGACAGCGTATCGTTGGGGCGCGAGTTCAGCATCACCACCTTGGATCGGCTCGAACGCGAGAGAAAGACGCTCTTTCAATCTTCCAAGTCTTCTCCGAATCCCTCCGAAAGCTTGCAAGGGATCGAGGCGGTGGCGGCCTCGCCGATCTTCGACTCTCAAGATAAAGTCGTCGGGGCGGTTTATGGCACGCGCTCGCGCTTCACGCGTCACGCGGGCATCGGCATCGGCTCTTTGGAAGCCCAGGTGATGCAACTGTTGGCTTCGGCGGTCGGCGTCGGTCTCGCTCGTCAGGAACAGGAGACGCGCGCCACGCGCCGCCTAGTGCAGCTGGAGCAATTTTTCCCCGGCGATTTAGCCCGCGACATGGAGCGCAATCCCCACGTTCTCGATGGGCAAGAGCGCGAGGTCACAGTCCTGTTCAGCGACATTCGCGGTTTCTCGCGCATGGCCGAGCGCCTCGGCCCCATGGACACGTTCCGGCTGGCCTCGGACATTATGGATCGCTTAACGGAGCGGGTGCGCGAGGCGGGCGGTGTGGTGGTGCATTATGCCGGCGACGGATTGATGGCTCTGTGGAACGCGCCCAAGGATGTGCCCGATCACGCCGAGCGCGCCTGCCGCGCCGCCTTGGCGATTCTCGCCGATCAACCCGTTTTCGATGCCGAATGGATTCAGCGTTTGGGCGAGTCGGTGCGTTTGGGCATCGGCATCAACACCGGCCTGGCATTGTGTGGCAACACCGGCAGCAAGGTGAAATTTCATTACGGCGCGCTCGGTCACGCCGTCAATGTCGCCAGCCGCGCCGAGGGAGCGACCAAACAGTTCGGCATCCCCATCATCGTGACCGGATCGACGCACGCGCGTCTCAATAGCAAGTTCGCCACCCGCCGCCTGTGCCGCGTCCGGCTGGTCGGCATCGACGGCGCGACCGATCTGTACGAATTGCACTCGGAAACGGCGACGCAAGAATGGCTCGAATGGCACACGACCTACGAGCGCGGCTTGGCTCTGTACGAAGCCGGAAACTGGCTCGAAGCCTGCCGCTCCCTGCACACGCTCCTCTTCAGCGAGGCGGACCACGATCGATCCACGCTGATGCTCCTGTCGCGCGCCACGGCTGCCCTGCAAGATCCTCCCAAGACGTTCGATCCGGTCATCGAGTTGGATCGCAAATAGGAGGACGCGACGGTGATTGACCCTTCCTTCGAGATACTTTATGAGGACAATCATTGCCTGGCCGTCGTCAAACCGAGCGGCGTTGTCAGCGCGCACTTTCAAGGGGAAGAGCAAACCCTCGACCGCGCCGTTAAGGCATATCTAAAGGAGAAGTATCGCAAGCCCGGCAACGTCTTCCTCGGCGTCGTGCATCGTCTGGATCGTCCGGTGTCGGGCGTGCTGCTGTTCGCGCGGACGAGCAAGGCGGCGGCGCGGCTTTCCGAGCAATTCCGCGACGGCAGCATCGAGAAAGTCTACTGGGCGATCGTCGAGGGCGATGTGAACCGAACCGCCGGCACGCTCGAAGATTGGTTGCGCAAGGACGAGAAACGAGGTCGCGTCGAAGTGGTGGAACCGGGTGACAGGGGCGCGCGGCAAGCCTTGTTACACTATCATCGCCGCGCCGCGCACGGCGGACTGACGTGGTTGGAAGTCAGGCCGCAAACCGGACGCACGCACCAGTTGCGCGTGCAACTCGCCCATCACGGCCATCCGATCTACGGCGACGCTAAATACGGTGCCATTCATACCTTTGGTCGCGCCATCGGATTGCATGCGCGCTCGCTGACCTTCCTCCATCCCATCCGTAACGAGCCGATCGCGCTAACTGCCGAAGTCCCACGCGGCTGGCGCGGGCGCTTCGCCTATCTGCTCCGCGAGGGCCAGCCGTGAACGCCGATCTCCTCGACCAATTGCGCCAGCAGATCCAACGCGATGTCAACCGGCGCGGCTTGGACCGCGATCCGCACGACAATCTCTTCACCGCTTGCCGCGACGATTTCGCCCATGCTTGCCGGAGCATCGCCGAATCGCCCCATGCCTCACTCGGAGTGGTGACGGGCTTTTTTATTCCTCACGCTCAACCTCCGTGCGGCGAGACGGACGGACCACTCGGCGCGCTCTTTCTGGCCCGTGCCTTCTCGGCGCTCGACATTTCGATTGTGTTATTTACGGATAGCTTTTGTCTTCATGCACTCGAAGTCGGCACGACCGCCGCCGGTGTGTCGGGAACGGTTGCGACTAAACGGTGCGACGACGAGACGAATCTCGAAATCGACTCCGGTCTCACCCATCTCATCGCCGTCGAGCGGGTGGGGCCGAGTTACGATGGGCGCTGCCGCAACATGCGCGGGCGCGATGTCACCGGCGAGACATCTCTCGCCCATCGACTCTTCGATGGCTCGGCGTCCACTTCCAAGCCGATTGTCACAATAGGTATCGGCGATGGTGGCAATGAAATCGGCATGGGCAAAATCGCGCCTTCGCTCATCGCGCGCGACATCGAACACGGCGAAAGCATCGCTTGCCGCGTGCCGACGGACTATCTCCTCGTCGCCGGCGTCAGCAATTGGGGAGCCTATGTCCTGGCCGCCGGCGTCGCCTATCTGCGCCGCCGTCCCTTGCCCGCCTCGCTGTTCGACAGTCGGCGCGAGCGCGAATTGCTTCGGCTGATGGTCGAGGAAGGCCCGCTCGTGGACGGTGTAACCGCAATTCAATCGGCGACGGTCGATGGTTTGACGTTCGACGAGTACATCGAACCGCTCGATCGCATCGGCGAATTATTGAGGAACGAAGGACTGTTGCGATGAATCGCACGGGATTTCATGGAGCGGGGGGTTTGGAATCCGCCACGGCACGGAGGATGTCTTCGAGTCCGTGGCGCGGTTGATAGCCGATGGTTTGCCGCACGCGCGTCAGGTCGGGTATGCGGCAACGAATGTCCTCAAATCCAAAGGGAAAGACCTTCTCGTAGGCGATGTGTTCGACGACCGCTTGGGGGTTCACGGCGCGAACGACGGCGTCGGCCAATTCGCGGATCGTGATCGGCGCGTCGCTGCCGAGATTGAAGACGCGGCCGTAAGCGGCGGGATTGGCCATCAATTTCAGAATGGCGTCCACCACATCGGCGACATGGGCGAAGCAGCGCACCTGTTGACCGTCGCCGTGAACGAGCAGCGGTCGTCCCTCCAGGGCGCAATCGACGAAGCGCGGCAGCACCATGCCGTAGTCGCCCACTTGGCGGGGACCGACCACGTTGAAGAATCGACCGATGACCGCGGGCAAGCCGGTTCGCTGATGTTGGGCCAAGGCGAGGTATTCGTCGATGGCTTTGCTGCACGCATAGACCCATCGGCCGCGCGTGGTGGGGCCGAAGACCAGATCGTCCCCCTCGGCCAAGGGCGATTTGGGGTTCTTGCCGTACACTTCGCTGGTACTGGCCAGAAAGAGCGGCTTGGGATAGCGTTCTAAATAGCGCAAAATCGCTTCGACCGGCTCGATGTTGGTGGCCACGGTGCGTTCCGGCTCGTCGAGAACGCGGCGCACGCCCACCACGGCGGCGAGATGATAGATCTCGTCCGCTTCGTCGAGAAGTTCGTCCAGATGCTTCTCGTTGGCGATGGTGTCCCGAACGAAGCGCAGCCGCGGATGGTTGTGAACCGCTGCTAGATTGGCGAGCGAGCCGGTAGACAAGTCGTCGAGAACGACGACGCTCCGCCCGCGCGCCAACAGCGCCTCGACGAGATGACTGCCGATGAAACCCGCTCCGCCCGTGACTAACGAATGCGGCAAATCGTCCTCGCAAATAAGAGACCGGCGAGAAGAACGACAACCCTACAAAGGTAGCATACCGGAGCGCAGTTCGAGAAGGGAGGGGCATCGACGCCGGAAATGCTAAAACAACTCGCAGCCGCCTCGATCCGCGAGGCCACCTAGGGTCGGTTCCGATTCAAAAGGAGAACGAACGTGAAACAGTTGCTATGTCTGATCGCGTTGACGGCAGGAACGCTTGCGACTCGGCCAACGATGGCGCATTTTATCTGGCTGCTGCCACCGCGAGCAGGAGAGAAGATGCCGGCGGCGCACATGATTTTCAGCGAGAACACTCGGCCCGATCGACCGGAGCTGCTGAAAAAGATCGCCTCGACTCAGGTTGTCCTCCGCCGCGGCGACGAAAAAACGATGGCGTTGAAGATGGATCTCGACAAAGCGACTTGGCGAGCAACCTTGCCGAGCGACGGCTTTCAGGAGATCGCCGCAGTGTGTCGCTATGGGGTGGTGCAACACGTTGAGTCGGAGCCGTTTTTGCTCCATTATTATGCCAAAACATTCGTCGGCATCGACGATTGGGCGCATCCGCCGGCGCTGTTCGGCAAAGCGTGGGACATGCTCCCGCTGGAACTCGTGCCGGTGCTGCCCAAGCAAGGCGAACCGCAGCTGCGCGTACTGTGGCAAGGCAAACCGTTGGCCAACGCCAAGGTCGTTCTCCAGGTTCCCGGCGCGAGTGAGTCCGTGGAAGTGAAAAGCGATAAAGACGGTGTCTTCGCTTTGCCCGAACCGAAGAGGGGCGGATTGTACGGCATTCGGGTCGGGCATGTCGAAGATCGCAAGGGCGAGTTCGAGGGCAAGAAGTACAAGGAAGTACGTCACTATTCCACGTTGGTGCTGGCGGTTCCCAAAGCCTACGAACCGAGCGCGGCGGGCAATCCGGAGGCGACAAAGTTATTGACCGAGGCGCGAGCCGCACGCGCTCTCTATCACAAGTTCCCCGGTTTCAAGGCCGATGTCGAAGTCAACGTCGAAGGCAATCCCATGCGCGGCAAAGTCGAAGTCAGCGATACGGGCAAGGTAGCTCTAAAACTCGACGATGCCGAAGCCGAGAAATGGGCCAAGAGTACCCTCGGTTCCATCGTGGGCCATCGCCTGAGCGGCGGGCCGGACGAGGAAACTCCCTGCGCATTCGCCGACGAAGACGAAGCCCACCCCTTGGGCCGTGCCATCCGCGTTCTCAACGATGAGTTTCATTCCAGCTATCGCATCCGCGATCGCCAGGTGATCGTCGTCAATCGCCAGGTGCCGGGCGCGCGCTTCACCATCACGGTGATGGAGAACGTGCTGACCAAAGAGAAGAAGTATTTGCCGGCCTGCTACGTCGTCAATACCTGGAACGCCAAGACGGACGCGCTGATGAGTTCCGAAACGCACCATCAGACGTGGCAGAGGGTCGGTGCGTTCGAGTTACCGAGCGAGACGCTGACCGTCAAAGCGACGAACGGCAAATTGGAGTCTCGGAGTATCAAATTGTCGAAGATTCAGTTGAAGTGAGGCTATCCGTCTCTCGACAGAACGCGGATGCGCTTGGAGGGGGTCAACACGGTCGCTTGCACGTTCATCTCGCCGAGAATGGTTTGCTGCATGCCGAGGAAGGCGACGGCGAAGGCGGGATCGAACTGTTTTCCGACCTGCTTTTCGATCTCGGTGAAGGCAACGGCCGGGGCCATGCCTTTGCGATAGGGACGGTCGGAAGTCATGGCATCGAAGGCGTCGGCCAAGGCCACCACGCGCGCCAGCGGAGAAATGACTTCGCCGCCCAGACCATCGGGATAGCCCTTGCCGTCCCAGCGTTCGTGGTGCGAACGAACGATGGGGATAATCGGCTTGAGGTCGGGTACGGTGGAGACGATGTCGGCCCCCTTGACGGTGTGCGACTTCATGATCTCGAACTCTTCCGGAGTTAAGCGATCTGGTTTCCGTAGAATAGCGTCGTCGATGCCGATCTTGCCGATGTCGTGCAAGGGGGTGCCGATGCGAATCAATTCGATGTCTTGCGGGGACATATTCAATTCTTGAGCCAACAGAATCGAATACGTGCTGACGCGCAAGGTGTGTCCGCCGGTGTATTCGTCGCGCATCTCGACGGCTTGAGCGAGAATGGTGATGGTGTCGAGAAAGAGATCGCGTTGTTTCTTGACCAGCTGAGCGCACTCGATGCCCGCGGAGACGTTGGCGGCCAGGGCGTCGGCCAAGTGAAGATCGTCCATGCTGAACGGTTTTTGCCAGGGGCCGCGGTCGAGGTGCAGCACGCCGAGTCGTTTGCGCGGCGTGCGTAACAAAACGCATAGCACTGAGGCCATCGACCCCTCGGCGATGCTCTTGGCCATGGCCAATTCCGGATCGTCATCGACCTTGTGGCAGAGAATCGACTCGCCGCGCGAGACGCAGCGCTGGGCCAGGCTTTGACTGAATTGGAATCGCCCGCCGACCCCTTCGCGTCCGGCTGCGAGCGCGCGCGGTTGGCCTCGCCCCGTCACGAGCGCGCGGAGTTTCAATTTGCTTTCGACACCCTCGGCCAAGACGATGGCTCCGCGCTGGGCATCGAGGACGGCCACCGCATCGTTGAGGATCGAATGGAGCAGGTCTTCCTCTTTTTCGATGTGGACGAGATGATGTCCGGCTCGGAGCAAGGCCAACAGCTGTTCGCCGGCGCGCGGACAGCGTTGGCTATCGAATGCCAAGCCCTCCAATGCCTCGTCCCACGACGATTTGGCCGTGGCCTCGACGCGCATTTCCTCGTTTCCAGAACCGTTGGAATCGGGTTCGCTCTCGCTCAGCGCCTCGACGATCAGGGCGATTTCACCGAATTGGAGGAGATCGCGGACTCGCAACGGCCATTGGCCAGCGCTCAGCGGCACACCGTTGAGGCGCGTCCCGTTGGTGCTGCCGAGATCGCGCAAGCGCCAACCGCGTTCGGTGTAGCGGATCTCGGCATGATTGCGGCTGACCGAGGCATCGTCGAGGACTACTTCGAGAGGACCGAGCCGTCCGACCCGCACGCACTCGGTAGACTCCCACGATTGTCCTTTGAACGGGCCGTTCAAGCCGCGCAAGCGAATGCTCCTTTTCACCGCCTATCTCCCAGAATGCGCCATAGCCCGTTGAAGCGAGTGACCGGGAACTGTCACGACGGACGAGTCAAATGAACTATAGCTCGTACTCGATGGGAGAGGCCAATGAGGAAAATAAATCGGGCCGTGCCATTACGGTCGAAAGCGACGATTATAACGGCGGCCGCGCGGCTGCGAATCCCGTGGTACGATGAGGAAGTCGCCGAATGGAGGCCGCGAAAAATCGAAGGCGAGGGCGGGACTTGCTTGACCCATTGTCGCCAACACTTTAAGATCAAGTCTGATTGGGGTGGGGTTCACGTCTTTCTGGAGGGTTCGTTATGCGACTCTTGGCCCGTTGCTTTCCCGTGGCGTTGGCGTTTTTGGCACTCGCGTCGGCGGAGTCCGCTCGCTCCTTGGCAGCCGACGACGGGAAACCCGAAAGGAAGCCGGTACGTTTCAATACGTTCGACGAAGTCGAATTGGGCGGTTCCCTCTATCGTTCCTCGCCGGCCGCCGGCAATAAAGACAAAGACACGGTCGTACTCTTGCTGCACGATTTCAACCATCTCAAGGGCGGAGGCAGCCATCAAGACGGCTGGAACAACTTGGCCGGCGAACTCCAGAAGGCCGGATACACCGTCCTCAGCTTTGACTTTCGCGGCTTCGGCGACAGCAAGAGCGTCGGTGAAAAATTCTGGACGTATCCGTTCAATCGCGGGGCCGGGCGGGGGCGAGGCGTGAAACCGCCGAGTTCCATCGATCAGAAGAATTTCTCGCAGACGTATTATTTGTCGTTGGTGAACGACATCGCTGCCGCTCGCAGCTATTTGAACGTGCTAAACGACGCGGGCGATGTTAACTCCTCGAACATCGTCGTCGTCGGAGCCGGTCAGGGAGCGACACTCGGCGCGTTGTGGATGCTGTCCGAGTGCCGCCGACAGCGCGACAATACCTCCGATCGACTGTTGCCGGGCATGAATCCTCCTTTCCGCACCCTCGATGACCCCGAAGGGAACGATTTGGCCGCATCCGTCTGGCTGACCATCACCCCCGAAGTGGAACGGAAATTACTCGGCAACGCTCTCAAATCCGCGCTGGTGGACATCGGCAAAACCGCGCGCATCCCCACTTGCTTCTTGTACGGCAAAAGCGACGACACCGCCGCCACGTTAGCGACGAACTACTTCAACGCCATCACCGCGGAACCGGGCAAGCCGAAACTGGAAACGAAAACCGACACCAAAAACTGCAAGGCCAAGGCAGTCCCCGGATCGGGCACGCTCGCCGGTTCCAACCTGTTGAAGCAGAAAAACACGACGAAAGAGATCATCGATTTTGTCAATCGAGTCATTGAGGATCGCGGCACGCGGGTACGGAAAGAGCGTCAGGACGTGAAGTACGCTTTCTGTTATTCGCTGCCCTGGCCGACGAAGACGGTTCGAGCGCGTCCCGTGGCCAAACTGCCCGGTGAACCCGTCACACGCATCATTCCGCTCGAAGCCCTCGGCCTTCGCTGATAGCGCAGCGATCCGAGAAGGGAAGCGCCATTCACCCTGCCTTTTCCTCGCCGTGACCGCGCGGATGGAACTGGCGGTGAATGGCCCGCAGTCGATCTCGATCGACGTGCGTGTAGTGTTGCGTGGTGCGGATGTTGGCGTGACCGAGCAACTCTTGCACGGTTCGCAGATCCGCGCCACCGGCCAACAAGTGGGTGGCGAAGCTGTGGCGCAGAGTGTGCGGACTGATTTTGCCCGTCAGTCCGGAGCGACGCGCGTATTTCTTCACCAGAACCCACAACATTACGCGCGTCAATCCCTTACCACCGCGACTAACGAATACCCACGGCGCATCCGTTGCCGCGCGAGTGAGGCGCGGCCTTTGTTCGTCGAGGTACGTCCGCAGTGCCGCGACGGCATGACGCCCCAACGGCACGATCCGCTGCTTGCCTCCTTTGCCGAAGCATTTGCAAAAGCCCGATTCGAGATGCAAGTCTTCCATTTTCAATCCCACGGTCTCCGAGGCTCGGCTTCCGGTGGCATACAGCGTCTCCAGGATGGCCCGATCTCGCAGAAAGAAGCGGTCCAACGGACGCGGTTCCTCGAGAAGTTTCGTGACGCTCTCGGGACTCAGGACGTGTGGGATGCGCTCCCACAAGGCCGGAGAACTGAGCAACTCGACGGTATTTTCGTTCGTGCGTTCTTCCAAGCGCAGAAAGCGATAGAACATTTTCAGGGCGACGAGGTGGCGTGCCACACTGGGCGGGGCCAATCCTTCGGCGCGGAGAAATTCGAGGTAATAGCTAAACTCGCGCAATGTGGGATGCAGATAATCCGGCAAGCCATCGCCGGCGATCCACTGAGCGAAGCGGTCGAGATCGCGCCCATAGGCCAACAGGGTGTTATCGGCCAAACCGCGCTCGGCGCGGATATAGTTGCGAAATGCTTGGATGTCTTCGAGCAGCGCACTGTAGTGGCTGAGACGCTCGGACGGCATGACGGCCTCCCTGCGAATGGTGTCGTCTTCGACGGAGATACGGATTTCACTCCAAGGCGTAAACAACGCGACGACTGACCCAAACATATACTATACCATGCTTTTTCCGCTTTGGTGTTGTTCGTGCTTTAGCGCGACTTTTGGAGTCGAAGAATGAAGGCAATTGTCTGCGACCATTGGGGCGAACCGGAAGAGGTACTCCAGCTGCGCGACGTTCCGGATCGAGCGGCGGGGCGAGGAGAAGTGCGCGTGCGCATGATCGCAAGTCCCATCAATCCGGCCGATCTTCTCATGGTTCGCGGACAATATGGACGTCAGCCGTCCTTACCCGCGACGCCGGGTTTTGAGGGAGTCGGCGTGGTCGAGTCCGGCTCCGGTCTGCTGGCGCGGCGCGTGATGGGACGACGGGTCGCCGTCCTCAATAGCGGCGACGGCAACTGGAAAGAATACGTTGTCCTTCCGGCGCGGCAGGCCGTGCCGGTTCCCAACGAGCTAACCGACGAACAAGCCGCGACCTTTTTCGTGAACCCCGCCAGCGCCTTGGCAATGACCCGCTACGTCTTGCAAGTACCGCCTGGGGCGTGGCTGTTGCAGACGGCGGCGGGCAGCACCCTCGGCCGCATGATGATTCGTTTAGGAAAGCACCACGGATTCCGTACTCTCAATGTGGTTCGTCGGCGCGAACAAGTCGACGAACTGATGCGTCTGGGGGGTACGGCCGTCGTCGCCACCAACGAGGAGTCGTTGCCCGAGCGCGTGCGGGAGTTGACCGAAGGCGAAGGCGTATCCTTCGCGCTCGACGCGGTGGGGGGCGACACGGGGTCGCAAGCCGTCGGAGCGTTGGGTCGCGGAGGCAAGATGCTCGTGTACGGCACGCTGTCCGGCGAACCCCTGCGCGTCGATCCGCGCACGCTGATGGTCGGACAAAAGCGCATCGAAGGATTTTGGCTTTCCGAATGGGTGCGGGCACAAAAGCCCTGGACGATGTTGCTGTTGTTTCGACGCATCGGTAAGCTGATGCGGGCCGGTGTCTTGGTTTCCGACACGAGTAAGAGCTTCCCGCTGAGCGAAATTCGCACCGCCGTCCGTGAAGCGGCTCTACCGGGACGACAGGGAAAGGTGCTGTTGCGAATCGGCGATTGAGGGCGAAGGTTTCGATCTGGCGACTTGGGTTCTGAAGCAATTGAGCATCTCAAATAGAGGAGAACTTGGTCATGCTGCGAACGATCGGTCTGCTCGGCCTGTTCGCGTCGTTGTCCGCCGCCGCTCCGGTGCGCGTGCAAGATGTCTACGACATCAAGCTCAAGAAGAGCGGTAAGGGCGAGTCGTTCACGCAACGGAGGCACGAAACCGAGTCTTCGACCTTCAAGCTCGAAGATTCGGCCGGCAGCCAGCTGCTCGAAAAGAAAGTCACAAAAACAATCGAAGACGAGTTCAAGGAGACCGTTCTCGAAAAGGAAAGGGGCAAGCGAGCCAGTAAGTTGCGTCGCGAATACCGCAAGGCCGTTTCCAAATCCGACGGCAAGGAAGTGCGGCTACCCTACGACGGTAAGACCTTGCTAATCGAGAAAAAAAACGACAAATATCATTTTACCATAGAGGGAGGCGAGGAACTGAAGGGCGAGGACGCAGCCTCGTTCGACAACTCGTTCAACAATTCGGGCTTGACCGATAGCGAGCGAGACGCATTCGAGAAGGCGTTCCTGCCCAAAAAGCCGGTCAAACTCAACGAAACGTGGAATTTCGATCCGACGGAAGTCGTTAAGGCGTTTGAAAAGGGTATGACGCTGTCGCTCCCCGTGGTCAAGAACAAGATCAAAGCGGAATGCAAGTTGTTGCGCGTCTACAAAAAGGACGGCCGGCAATTTGGCGCGTTCGACATCGATCTCGATCTGCCGCTGAAAGGCAAATTTGCCATGGGCAAGGAGATGGACGCGACCGTTCAAGAAGGCTCAAAGATGCACTTTTTGGCCAAGTTTGACGGCTGTATCGACGGCTCCTCTTCGGACGGAGTCATGGAAGGCACGATGGAGATCGATCTGGAAGCGACCTACAAAACGTCGGACCAAGAAATCAAATTGACCCTGCGCGCGAGTCACAAAGAAAAGCAGGACGAGACGGATCTGTCCAAGAAATGAGACGGCGCGAGAGATAATCGCTCGGCGAGAGGGGGCATCGGCCCCCTGCCGCACAATCGCGAAAGAGGTGAAGCGTCAATCGGCGGAACCGAGCGTTACTTGCAGCTTCACCTCTTCGTCGTCCCGAATCACCGTCACGGATACCGTATCTCCGACTTTGTATTTTTCCAAAATATCGAAGAGATCGTTGGCCTTTGCAATGGGCTGGTCGTCGATGGCCGAGATGATGTCGCCGCGAAGAATGTCGCCGGTCGGCGTCCGCTGGGTGGGTCGGATACCGGCCCGCGCTGCGGCACTTCCGGGCAACACCTGATACACCAACGTCCCTTTGTTCGCACCCAGATTGCGCGAGATTTGATCGTTGAAAACCTGAATGCCCAACCCCGGTCGCTCCAGCTTGCCCTTTTTGATGAGCTGCGGCACCACGCGGTTGACTTCATCGACGGGGATGGCGAAACCGATGCCGGCACTGCTGCCGGAGGGACTGTAAATCGCCGTGTTGACGCCGATGAGTCGGCCGGCGCTGTCGAGCAGAGGCCCGCCGGAGTTGCCGGGATTGATGGCCGCGTCGGTCTGAATCACATTCTTGATCGTTCGCTTCGTCACCGACTGAATCTCGCGTCCGAGCGCGCTGATAACCCCGGTGGTCAACGTCAGATCGAGACCGAACGGATTGCCGATGGCATAGGCCATCTGACCGACCTGTAAATCTTCCGATTTGCCCAGGCGGATGGGCGCGAGTTTGCCCTTGGGTGCGTCGATGCGCAGCACGGCCAGATCTTTGTCGGGTGCCGCGCCGATCCGCGTCGCCCGGTAGGTCGAGTGATCGGCCAACGTCACCAACGCCGTAGGCCCGCTTTTGATCACATGATAATTCGTGACGATGTGTCCGCCCTCGTCCCAGATGAACCCAGAGCCGGTTCCTTCGGGCACTTCTTGGATATTGAGAGTCCATTCATCGCGTTGCACGCTCATCGAGGTGATGTGAACGACGGCCGGCTTGGTCCGTTTGTAAATGGCGATGTTGGTCTTCTCGACTTCGGACAGATCGCCGCGCGGCTCGATCTCGCGCGGCGTGCCGTAGACGTTGCGCGCGTCGGCTTCCCGAAGCGCCTTGTACTCGCGCCACAGGGAAGTGCCAAGGACGAGCAGACTGCACAGTACCAGGAACGTCAGCAGCGACACGAGCCAGGGCGACACCATCCGCTGTCGCGGTCCCCGCGGCGAAGGAGTCGAAGCGGGTTGCTGCGAACGCGGCCAAGCATACTTCTCGTCGAACGACATGGGACACCTCAACCAACGGACCTCGGGGCGATGCCGTACTCCTATCTAACAGTATTCGGGCGCACAGCGGGCGTTGGCAAGTAGCCGTTGCCCATCGGGGCGCGATGGGACGCGCGGGCTTCGAGAACTGCGGCGGCAAAGGAGATCGCCGCAATGACCACCGCTCCTCCGTGCCCGTTCCGTGGACAGCTGCGACTAGGACAGCGTGTCGAATAAGACTGGGATCAGTGCTCCGACCGTGAAGGAATGCTCCGAAATGCTCGCTGCCGCGGCAGAGCTACTTGTCTTCCGCGCAGTCGAAAACCCGTCGTGGGGCGTCGTAGACCGAACTCAGCCCATGAGATAGAAAGAGTCGAACGATCGTTGCTCTCCATTCTATCAGAGTTCACAGATCCAGTTACAGAGAGAAGCCAATTGATCCTCGTTCGTCAGATTCGCGGCGTTGGCAAGCTCGCCCGATTTCAAGTCTTCCCAAATCTCACTCGCCATGTTTCGCGCGATAGCCGCACCAATGTAGCAGAGCGACGGCTCGCATTTTTGCTTTTTGAAGGCTCGTCGTATCCGATCCAGCGCCTTCGTGGCGGTTTTCCAATGTTCGTCGGCACCGGCGGGGTCGATCCCTCCTTTCAACTCGCCGAGAGCAATAAAATGATCGGGATGACGAATTACTGAACTACCATAATCTTCACAGCCCACGTTCAAGAGCAACAAATCAATGTTGGTTTTTACAAGAGGAACTTTGACATTGAAAACAAGTGTCCGGTCTCGTCTTTTTGTTCGCCAAGTTAGCCCCTTGAGAAACAACTCGATCCCAGCATCGTTAGCCGAACTATCGGTCCAGGAATTGTTTGTCGCGTGCAACCATCGTTAAGGAATTCCCGCATTCGTGAGGGAAGCGATTAGATAACGCGCAAGTTTCCGCAGTGCCAACAGCCCGCCGACATTTCGCATGGAACCTCCAAGCGTGTCGCCTCGCGTCAAGAGAAAGCGATAAACTACTTCCTCAACAAATGCGGCTCCCGCTGGCTCGAGGAACTCCGCGATCAGATTATCGATCGCTTTCGACTTGTCGCTGTCTTCAAAATAGCCGGCGGCCTTATCCGATACGCCCGCAACGGTGAGCAGGGCCGTTTGGATTCGATCTATTTGTTTGAGCAAAATCAGTTCGGATACATTGGATGCCGAGACACGAAGCGCTCTTCCCTCGGTGATGTATGGTGTCGCCCGGCGGCCGCGCTCCAAGGCTAGCGCCACAAATCCCGCACGGATATCCTGCGGCAGAGTTATCAGATCGTCGGCAGATCTCAAATGCCGCCTGTAGGGCTTCATATTTTTCTCCAGATGTAGACGCACTTGCGCAATTCGTCGCGCCCGTGCAATCCCATTTGCTGGCTGCTATTACCTTTACCGTTAGGAAGAATGAAAATGTTCTCTACGGCCAATCCCAAGCACTCTGCAATTTCAGCAAGGATTAGATCGACCGAGACGCTAGCGCCGGCGTATCGGACGTTATCGTTCACCATAATGATGAGGCCGCCGGGCTTGAGGACGCGTTCACATTCCGCAATCACGCAAGCCATCTCGTAAAAATAGCCGCGTACCATTCGGGGGATACCGGGATTATTCAGTGCGCCTTTATCTCTTAGATCTTCAAGATATGCCAAAATATGTTGAAGGAGTTCCAGTTCGTCGGCGATCCCGATGGGACCGCTCCACTCCCGATTCAAAGACAGAAGAGATTTTGAGCGATTCTCGACGGTGCAACTCAGCATATCTTGACGTAATTTTGATAGCTCCGTTTCATCGACGCCAAGGAGCGCTAATTCGAGGGCATAGGTGCGCGTATAGTCGTATCGATTGCAGTAGGGAGGGGAAGTAAAGATCGCGTGGTACTCGTCGTTCGGCAACGTGGGCAGGATGTCGAGACAGGAGCCTGGAATCAAGCGGATAGCTCCAGCTTCACACGGTTGAGAAAAAAGATCCATCGATGGTTTTTGCTCGACATCGCTAAGGATTTCCTGCAACTTGGCGACGATTGCTTTTTCAAACGACGGGATTGGCCCCTTGTCGAACGGCTTGCTTCCCTGCCTTCTGCCCGACCGATGATCCCAACGCAAATACTGTCCGTCTTTGCGTGTATAGCCGATGGATTCCAAAACGCAGAGGAGAGCCATGCGCAATATGGCTTGGACGCGACAATTCTCTTCTTGGCATGCGCCGAGAAATCGCTCCATACACGAAAGCGTATCGGGCGGATAAGCTCCATTTGTAATCCGAAGTGTAGGCACCGGCAACTCGACGACATTGTTTAACCAGGGTTTTTCTTTGCCCCACTGCCGTACTCGCAGCAAGTCTGCCTTGCTAACAGAGCGCTCCAGCAAGAGACGAGTCTCAATGAGTTCTCCGCCGATGGGTAGCAACTCGATTCCCACCGAATCGAGTCCGAGAGCGCTCGCGCAAAATAAAGTGGTTCCAGCACCGGCGAATGGATCGAGAATGCACCCCTCTGAAATGCGGTATTTGTGGAGAAGATGTTCCACGAGTGAAGCCGAGTAGGCTTCCTTGTATTTGAACCATCGATAGCCGACCCGATCCTTGTTGGCCTGAAAGCTGACGAGTTGGCGGGTGAGTTGGGGTTGTATCTTCATCCGGTCGGCAAACTTTGCCTCGAGTCGATTGTCCGAAGCTGCAATGTGAAGCAAACTGGCCGAGTCGCCAGGGATCGAAACACCCTTTTTTCGCATGGATCGGCTCGCGCGCCGGAGTTTTCTTTTCCCAAATGAAGATTGGTAGTATAGGCGAGTCCATTCGCGGAGACAAGCGTACAACGAATTGTCGTTAGGAGGTCATTCTCCGAATCGTAGCGCGTCCGCACCGCCGCTTCATCGCAGCGAGGCACCAAGCGTTCGATATTATAGGCAGGGAGAGATCCTCCGATAAGGGTGAGTTCACTGCCGCGACCCTGAGCGAACACTCCCTCAAGGTCACGGCTCCGAAAGAAATACGCTTCCGAGAAAGGCCCTGAGTTGAGCGAATCCATGCCCGAGCGTGCGGAGTTTGCGCGAGGGGGGGCCAGAAATCGGCTTCGGCTTTCCCTCAAATGGCAAACGGCAAAAGGCATTTCCCCAAGAACTCGTCTTCCGTTCGAGGTAGTAGTTGTGCTATAGGCAGCGAGGGCCGGGTGGCGGACGACTCGGATCGGAACAGAGGCGGTGCGCAACGATGGAGAGGAACCGGCTAATCTCCGTTCGTGGCTGCGCATGAAGAGGCTCTACTTATGTCGCATACTTCTGATTTCCTTCACGATGCCGCCCAGATTCTCACTCGATTGGACGTGCAGACACTCGATCGAACGGTCGGTATGCTCGTCAAACTGCGCGAACGTGCCGGACGGTTGTTCGTTCTCGGGATCGGTGGCTCCGCCGCCAATGCCGGGCATATGGTAGCCGATTTCCGCAAGATGGCGCAAATCGAAGCCTATGCTCCGACCGATAACCTTGCTGAGTTTACGGCCCGCGCCGACGACGACGGCTGGGAATCGACCTTCGTGCCGTGGCTTGCCATCAGTCGATTGTCCGACCGCGACATGGTGTTCGTTCTCTCAGTCGGCGGTGGCGACATCGAGCGGAACGTCAGTTCCACGCTGGTTCGTGCGCTGCAATACGCTCAGGAAGTCGGAGCCACGATTTGCGGTATCGTGGGACGCAACGGCGGCTACACGGCCCGCGTTGCCGATGCTTGCATAGTCGTGCCCACGGTGAACACGACGACCGTGACGCCGCATACCGAAGCATTTCAAGCGCTGCTGTGGCATCTAATCGTCTCGCATCCGGCCTTGCATGCAGTCAACCGGCAATGGGATTCGGCGTGTTCGCGCCGCGCCGCGTGACCGCGCGACGACGGAGGGATCGAGGAACCCAACGGAGTAAGAGAGCTTCATGCGCGTGTTGGTGAATGCGGTGGCGGCGGTCGGTCCCATGACGGGGATCGGCCATTATACGACGCAATTGCTGCGCTGTTTGCGCCAGCAGGCGGCGGGGGAGGAGATTCATGCCTTCCCCGGTCGTTGGCTGAGTCAGGCGCGGTCGTTGTGGTCGTCGCTGCGCTCGCGGCTAGATCGCGGCAACGATCCCTCGCCGTCTTCGGCCAACGACGAGCTACCGCCGTCGCTTCCCTGGCACGGGCGGATGTTACGCGGTTTGCGTACTTCGGGCCAATGGCTGCTGACGCGCAACTTTCGCTCGGTGTCCCAGCGCGGTTTCGACGTATACCACGAACCGAATTACATACCCCTGCCGTGCGACTTGCCGACCGTGGCCACCGTTCACGATCTGTCGGTGCTACTGCATCCCGAATGGCATCCAGCCGACCGCGTCGCCCATTTCGAGCGCCGCTTTCGCCGCGGACTGCGACAGTGCGAACACTTTTTGGCTATTTCAGAGTTTGCACGTCAAGAGATCATCGATACGCTCCATCTTCGGCCCGAACGAGTGACGCGCACCTACATGGGCATTCGGCCCGGCTTGCGGCCTCTACCGGAGGCGGACGTGCGGCAAGCGCTGGAACGATTGAAGCTGCCCCGGCGCTATCTGCTTTACGTTGGCACCATTGAGCCGCGAAAAAACTTGCTGACTCTGTTGCGCGCTTACGGCGCGCTCGACGATCGGATTCGGCGCGACTATCCGCTCCTACTCGTTGGGCATTGGGGCTGGAACGCGGGTGAAGTCGCCTCGTACCTTGGAGGCAAGGATGCGGCTTCGGAGATCATTCACCTCGGCTATGTCCCCGAAGGCGACTTAGCGGCGTTGTACAACGGCGCGCGGGCATTGGTGTTCCCTTCGTTTTACGAGGGGTTCGGACTGCCGCCCGTGGAAATGTTGGCCTGTGGCGGCGCGGTGTTGGCTTCGACTGCCGGCGCGGTGGTCGAGACGGTTGGCCGGCAGGCACACTGCCTCGAGCCGATGGATGTGGACGGTTGGCGTCGAGCCATGCAGCGCGTGGTCCTCGACGACGACTGGCGGTGTTTGCTGCGGCGCGGAGCCGCTGAAGCCGCCGCGCCGTTCACATGGGAACAATGCGCCGCCGATACGCTGCGCGTCTATCGCCAACTGGCCGGAGCGAAACCGGCGACAAAACCAATCTCGATTCGGCACAATATCGCGGGTTAACGTCCGACGACGAGCGGGGGGCGTAAGCTCCCGATCGCGATGGGGGAACTTACCACCGCTCGCGGGGGGGATTTTGGCGAAACGCTATCGGGGGATGGCGTTCGTTCCTTGCCAGGGGAAGGGGGATCCCATGCGCATGGTGTTGAACTATTTGGCTGCGGCGGGAGCGGCCAAGACGGGGATCGGTCACTACACGGCCGAGTTGTATCGCAGTCTGTGCCAGCAGGCGGACGACGATGTCATCGAATCGTTTCCAGGACCGTGGGGCCAACGCGCGCAGTCCGTCTGGATGCGCTTTCGACGCGCGCGCATGCCCAAGCCGGGCGAAGCGCTCGGAGCCTCGTCTGGCCCGCCGCGCGCGACGCTGGGCCAGCGATTGTTTCAAAGCCTGCGCGCCTGCGGACGATTGTCCCGGCGCGCCCTTTTTCGTCAACTTTGTCGCTGGAAAAAGTATCAATTGTATCACGAGCCTAATTTCCTACCGTTGCCGTGCGATTGTCCGACGGTGGCCACGCTGCACGATCTGTCGCCGTTGCTGCATCCCGAATGGCATCCCGCCGAGCGCGTGGCTCAGTTCGAGAAACACTTTCGCCGCGGTCTGTCGCAGTGCATTCACTTTTTCACCGTCTCCGAGTTTGTGCGCCGCGAAGTGATCGAGACGCTGGGAATACCGGCCAGCCGAGTCACGCGCACCTACAACGGAGTGCGGCCCCATTTCGCGCCGCTTCCTTCGGCGCATGTCGCGGAGTTGCTGCGCCCACTCGATCTACCCTCGTCCTACCTCCTCTACGTCGGCACCATCGAACCGCGTAAGAATTTGATGGTGTTGCTGCGCGCCTATTGTTCGCTGCCCGACTCCATTCGATCGCGGTGTCCGCTGCTGCTAGTCGGTGCGTGGGGTTGGAATGCGGGCGATGTGGCCGACTTTCTGGAAAGTGGAGCGCGGCAGCGCGGCGTGTTGTACCGTCCCTATGTTCCCGAAGATAGCTTGGTGGCTTTGTACAACGGCGCGCGGGCTTTGGTGTTTCCATCGTTGTACGAGGGGTTCGGACTTCCGCCGGTGGAGATGCTGGCGTGCGGCGGTGCCGTGTTGGCCTCGACGGCCGGCGCGGTGGCCGAAGTTGTCGGACATCAAGCGCATACCATCGACCCGCACGATGTCGAAGGTTGGCGTTTGGCCATGCAACGAATCATTCTCGAAGACGACTGGCGCGATCGACTGCGTTGCGGGGCGACCGAGGCGGCCAAGCCATTCACCTGGGCACAATGCGCCGCCGACACGTTGCGCGTGTATCGAAAACTTTGCGGAGAGGAAAAGAAGGCAATACAACCTCTCGCCGCGTAGTGTAATGAGGATGCGCCGGAGCGGGCCAAGGAGTGGCGTCAGGAAATAGGACCGTGTTCGGTCGCACCGTTCGTCGGGGTATCGGATGCCAGCGGAGTACGAGAAATTGTGTCAACGTCCCGACTCCGCTGCGCCGTGGCGAGGACACAACTGTAAGAGCGTGTTTGCAAATTGACCTCCGCCGTATTATCCGGGTATGAGCAAGACGCAAACCTATCCCAGCGATCTCACGGATGCCCAGTGGGCTTCTGATTCAGCCCTTGTTACCGAAACCTCACAAACGCGGCCGACGCCGCAGCCCAGCGGCCTTCCTCGACAGCTAGTCGGTCAAGACTTCCGAGGGCGGCAGCGAGCGGGGCTACGATGGCGGGAAGAAAGTCAGCGGTCGCAAGCGGCACATCCT
Source organism: Planctomycetota bacterium (assembly GCA_021781415.1). Taxonomy (GTDB): domain Bacteria; phylum Planctomycetota; class Planctomycetia; order Gemmatales; family Gemmataceae; genus JAJPHU01. Next base: position 393 of record JAJXWW010000139.1, on the reverse strand, counting down.
GGTCGATGTCTTGGGAATGCCGATCGCTTGCGTGGTCCATGCGGCCGATGTCCAGGACGAGGATGGTTGCGAGGCCGTGTTGGACCGAGCCAAAGAACGCTTCCCGCGCCTGAAGAAGATTTGGGCGGATAGCCGCTATGCCTGCAAGCAAACGCCCCGGTGTGTCTGGATGATCTAGGGCTGGGTGCTGGAGATTGTGAGCCGGGCGAAGGGGGCAGTAGGCTTCACGCTGTTGCCCAAGCGTTGGATAGTGGAGCGGACGTTTGGTTGGTTCGTGGGGTATCGCCGGCTGAGCAAGGACTAGGAACGGAACCCGCGTGTGAGCGGAACGATGGTATATGTGGCGATGATTCATCTAATGCTCCGGCGGCTACGACCCGCGTGAACTATAAG